>CAYQMB010000025.1:15667-31380 GCA_964418565.1 uncultured Bacteroidales bacterium
GGGTACGCCATGGCCGGTGGCATCTCCGACAATGACATACAGTTTTTCACAGCATTCTCTGAAAAGGTAAAAATCACCACCCACCTCATCTTTCGGCATATTCAGGATGAACCAATCGCTCAGGTATGCTTGCAGCATTTCAGAAGCAAACTGCATTTGTTTAGTTTTTACAAACCTGCCGTATTTTAATCCCTCTTGTATGATGCGGTTCTTTTCAGATACAATTTTAAGATTACGTTTCCGGTTTCTGCTGCTGCGGATGATAAACATCAGTACCACAAGTAAAAAGAAAAACAGGAGGGAGGCTATCATAATGATGTGCTGGCGTCGTGTCAGTTGTTTCTCCTGCATGAGTTTTTCCTTTTTTAAGCGTTCATTGTCGTATTTTTCCTGAATGTCTGCAAGTAAAGCATGCATATCTTTGGTGTCAATGCTGTCCTGCAAAGCCTGATATTTTTCAAGATATGCCAGTGATTGTTTGTGGTTTTGCAGGGCTAGCTCGGCCTGATACAGCAAATGATACAAATCGGACAGGCTGCTTTTGTTATCAAATTCATGGTACAGCTTTTCTGCTTGCAGCAATTTGCTTTTGGCCTCCTGATATTTTTCCTCCTCCATCAGTAATTCCGCCATATTTTTTAAGCATACAGCTTCTGCATACGGGTCCGGGGCTTTCTCCAGTACTGACAGGGCTTTATTGTATTGTTCCAGAGATGCATCTTTTTCACCTGACGCGTACAGAACCCAGGCAAAGTTAATCCGTACCGATGCTTCTTCAGTTGCTTCCCCGGGATGATCTTCCATGAGGTTCAGGCTTGCCTGATAGTGCATTTTGGCCGTATCGTTTTTCGATTGACTGGCAGCCAGATTTCCCAGGTTATTCAATGCCTGAATTTCACCCTGAACATCATCATTTTCCGAAGCGAGCAGGGCGGCTTTTGTAAACCACCTTCTGCAGGCCTTATACTGGCCGGTAATGCGATACAATACCCCCAGATTGTTGCTGCTTTTTGTTGCTGTCAGAAAGTTTCCGCATGTTTCTGCCTGTTTTACGGCTTTAATGTAATATTCTGCAGCTTCTTTGTAAGCAGATTTGGCTTGTAAGGCAACACCTTTGCAGTACCAGGGTTCGGCCAGAAAGCATGAATCTTCCAGCCCTTTTGCCAGTAGAATGGCGTCATCAGCATAGTTTACCGCTGTTTGGCCAATGGAATCGGCATACAATTCACTTTTGTTGCAAAGCGATTTAATGCGTTCCGTTTTCTGAGCATGTACCGTCACCGGATGGTTTACAAGAAATACAAGTACCATCAAAATCAACCAAAAAGATGCGTGTTTCATCAAAATCCCCGTTATTTTACCCCTAATATACAAAATTTTAATGCTATTTTTGCTATCCTTAAAAAGATAAAATGTTGAAATTCCGGAATATACTCATATGCATTGCAGGCACTCTGCTTTGTAATTCCCTGTCTGCCCAGTGGGATGAGTCATTTTTTTATCTTGAAAATGAGCAGTATGACCAGGGTACTGCATTTGTCAGCATCGATAACATGAACCATTTTGCCAACCTGGAGTATTACAATCCGCTGGCTTATTCGTATACGCTGGCTGGTTATCACATTGAACCGGAAATCAATTACTATATTTTGGATGAGTTAAGTGTATCTGCAGGTATTTATCTGATGAACCTTTTGGGCAGAGAAAAACCCTGGATTATCAGGCCTGTTTATACCTTGAAATACCAGCCGTTTGATGAGCTTGAATTGCGGTTTGGCAATTTGAAAAGCGGCATGGAGCACCGGCTTGTTGAACAGATTTATTCCTACAAACAAGCTTACGAGCAATTTAATGAAGAAGGCATACAGGCCCGTTTTATCAATGACAATCTTTTTTTTGATGTGTGGCTTGACTGGCGATATCTGAGCTTGCCAAACGACAACCAGCCGGAACGTATCTTTGGTGGATACAGCATTGAGTATGAGCATGAAATTAACAAAACACACCATCTGTCGGGATTTACCCAAATGACGGCCTGGCACAATGGAGGACAGAATCTTAGTGTAGAAAGAAAACTGCAGACCCTGCTGAATTTTACCGGAGGTGTTTCTTATCAGTATACCCTTCAGAATGATGTAAACCTGGGGGCCAAATCGTACTTCGTGCATTTTGAAAATGTTGTGTCGCAGGATATTTTGCCTTTCAGGCGTGGGTATGGAACAGCCCTGGAGCTGCAGTCGGGCTGGAAATTTATTGAGGCAAAGGCCGGTTATTGGTATGCCAACAGGTTTTTTGCTCCACTGGGAAATTATTTATTTTCCGGAATATCAGAAAAGTACACGAATTACTACCTCAAAAAACGGAGTGTGCTGTATGCGCATGGAAAAATTGAGAAATCATTTGATACCGGAATAACTTTAGGCATCAGATCCGGATATTATGCAGGGCTTGACCTGAACCATTCAGATTTTTATATTGCACTTTTGATGCGCTTTAATCATAAATTCTTTATTAAAAAACAGTGATTATGAAGAAAATATTTTATATATTACTGATAGGGAGCTTGTTAAGTGTTTACGCATGCAATAATCGTGACAAAGAAGTAAGCATTGTATACCCGAACGGTGAGCCACAAAAGGTGGAACATGTGCATTATAAAGGTAACCAAAGGATAGTGGATAAGGTTATTTATTATTATAACGATGGTGTAAAAGAAAGTGAATACGAGTATAAAAACGGTAAAAAGCATGGTAAGGCTGTGTATTATTACCCGAACGGACAGAAAAAAACTGTGGAGCATTATAAAAACGGGAAGCTT
Source organism: uncultured Bacteroidales bacterium (assembly GCA_964418565.1). Taxonomy (GTDB): domain Bacteria; phylum Bacteroidota; class Bacteroidia; order Bacteroidales; family ML635J-15; genus JAQIBY01. The sequence continues at coordinate 18,486 of CAYQMB010000025.1, forward strand.
AATGGCCGCTATATAAAGTATTATCGAAGTGGTAAGTACAGTTATGAGGCCTCATACAAGGATAATGTTCCCCATGGAACCTGGATATATTATGATGAAAACGGAAACAAAACATCTGAACAACATTTTGAAAATGGTGAACTTATTGACTAAATACCGGATTACTTTATTCCTCATTATTTCCTTGCTTAGCCTGACTGTGATTTCGTGCGGGAGCAATGATGACAACAATTCGCAACAGGATAATGAAACGGCTGAAAGTGAAAAGCGCGTGAGTGTGGATACGCTTGGCTTAACACTGGATAGGGACCTTGTAGAACGATACGACGATGGTTCCCCCCGGGTGTATCATTATTATCAGGATGAAGATGACTATTTGCAGCTTAAAGTCTGGCGCAGTCATAAGCCTTATGTTTCCGGCTGGTTTCGTGATGGTGAACGGCAGGGCGACTGGTTTTCATGGTACGAAAACGGAGTTTTGTGGAGTAGTGGCCGCTATGAGGAAGGTCAGCGGGAAGGAAAATCGGAAGTCTTTTATGATAGCGGGAATGTGCGCATTCAACAGGAATACAAAAATGGTAAACCCCATGGTACATGGGTGTTTTATGATAAAAAATCGAATAAAACCCTGGAAGTGGATTACGATAAGGGCAAAAAGCTTGATGAGCGCCGCTATTGAATCAGTTTTTGGTCCCTTGAAAACAGGTAAAGTATATTTCCAAGATTATCGTAACCGTTGAATTTACGAATATTTTCCTTGGTAAATTCACTTCGCGATAAACCGATTATGCATAAATCTGCATCAGATGAATATCTGGCTATGGTATCAGCGCGATGGTCTTCATTTTCACTGTTGATGAGCTGCACATTCTGTGGAGAAATGGGAAGCCTGCCGGATTTTATCATCTCAAGCAACTGTTGACGCTCCTTATCACCAGCGGATGCCGGATATACTGTGAATATGCGAATAATTCCCTTTCGCCAGTCAGGATGCCCCAGAATAATGTAGGCCAGCAAAATCATGGTGGTGGCATTTTCAAAATCATGGCTGGATAACCACAAATGGATTTCTTTATGGTATCCAAAACCTTTGTATGACGTGTTTAGTATCCCGACATCAAAACGGGCCGATTCAATCAGGCTGAGGTTATCAAGAACCACATCCATTGATTCAGGTTCTGAACGGCTGAACTCAAATAGTATCAGGTTGTTGTTGCGTCCGGATATACTGGATAACTGTATGCTTTGTGCTATGGCAGACGTGTAAGACGGGCTGATTATTGTGTCCAGATACACCCTGCTTTTGCTGCCCTTTGCAAGATTCAGCAAACGATCAAGTACCTTATAAGAGGTTTCGGATGTTTCTTTGTTCAGCATGCCGGGGATGTAATGAATGTACGTGCCAAAACCGTATTTGTAAGATATCCAGCGCATCAGATCAAAAGCGGAGCGTCGTTTGAATGTGTTTTCACTGATGCAGATGGCAAAGGGCCGCCACTCGGCTTCTTTTTGCTGACTGCCTGCCCTTTGAGCTATGAGTTGTAAGCTTCGGCTCAACTGGAAAATTACGCCTTTAAACAGTTTTCCGATGCCTGTGCTTTTTTCCTCCCTGGATACGGTGATGACGTAATAAATAAATACCATCAAAAGCAGTGAAAAAGCAGCGTAAAGGGTGTTCATTTTGAACATTACCCAGAATGAAAGCAAGGCTCCTACAAGAGAAATGTACCAGCGTGAACGAAAGGTTGGCCGGTAGGAGGGATCGGCAGAAAAATGTTCCATGAATGAAATCATGCAGATGGCACCGTAGGTAAAAATGAATATCATGGAAATAATTTCAGCCACAAAGTTGAGCTCGCCAATGCCGACAAATACAAACCCGATTACGATGCTGATAATGCTTGCGTTAACCGGCTCATTATCCTTTTGTTTTCCCCGTGCCAGCCATTTGTTAAACGTTTTACCCGGAAAAATCCCATCAAAGCCAATGGCCTGTAGGGTGCGGGGAGCAACAATGACTGATCCCAGTGCCGATGAAAGGCTTGCTGCTGCCAGGCCTATGGGAATTATAGGACCCCAGACAGCAATGCGTTGCATGATTAACTGATCGCTGTCAAGCGCTGAAGCCGGGGCACAGGTAGCAAGTTTATACGCAGCAAAAATATATACCAGCATACCGACAATGGTAGCCCAGATGGTTCCACGGGGAATGGATTTCTCAGGTCGTTTTAAATCGCCTGATAATCCCAGGCCTGCCGCTAAACCGGTAAAGGCAGGAAAAATTATGGTAAATACATAGAAAAACCCATCACTGTTTTTGGCGGTGGAGCTTAACGCATATTGCGTGCCCTCTTCAACCGAGGATCCCAGGAAAAAACTCAAAAGGGAAAGAAATAAAATCCCAACAACCACATACAGTGCTTTCATGCCAAGGTTTGCTCCACGGGTAAGCATCAGAAAACTCAGTATAGCCATTAGGGGAAGGCTGATAAATCGTTTATCTGCGATGACAATGCCCCACTGATTTTGTAAAAAATTTAGTACCGGACCAAATGCCTCAGCAAAAGCGATGATGTAAAAGGCCACACTAATGGCCTGACTTAAAAATAAGGCAATACCAATGGCACCACCAATATTAAATCCGAATGAACGTGATACAATATAATAAGCTCCGCCACCCTGTACCTTTTGGTTGGTGGCAATTTCTGCAACAGCAAGCGCTGCCGGAATAGTGATCAGATGACCCAGGACAATGATCCCGATGGTGCCATAAAATCCAATTTGTCCAACAGCCCAGCCAAAACGCAGAAACAATACTGCCCCTAAAATGGTAGAAAGTGCGGTTAAGAACACTGGCATGGTTCCAAATTTGGCACTTTTGTTTACAAGACCCGTTTTCATTTGGGTAAAAATAGGTTTTCATTTCGAAACCTCAAGAAAAATCATAAAAAAATCACTCCCCAACCAAAAATGGTGGTTATTACTGCTCTTTATTACCCTCTGCTGCACAGAAAAATTCAAACTTCCAATGGATATTGCACGCGATGAATAACTGATAATCAGCAACAAAAAAGCAAAGAATCCAACTTTATCTATTAACAAAGCAATGTTTAAATCTATTTGCCGGCCATGTTGATATACTGTTACGGTGTTCCGTATCTTTGTTACAGTTGTAAAACGATTAATTATGCCATCACGAAAGTTGCCTCAAACCGACAGAATGCGTTACGAAGCCATGAAAAATGCGCTGAAAGCATCTGATAATGTACCTGTTGAAGATTGCGCTTTGAGCCGGGCAATTTACGATGAACTCAAAGGGATGTTTTCCCGTTTTGAGCAAATATTCCTGAGCATGGAAAAGCTGAAAAACAATAAGGAATATCTGCCTTTGCAGGAGAAAGCACGTCTTTATATTACCCATTATCTTCAGGTGATGCTGATGGCAGTTGAGCGCGGCGAGTTGCCGGAAAATACACCCGAATATTACGGAATTAAATCCGGTTCATACCGTTTACCGAAATTGCAATCTGATAAGCAACTGATTGAATTTGGGAACGCTCTGTTTGAAAATGATGCAAAACGGATTTCTGAAGGCGGTAAGTACATTACAAATCCCGGCATAGCGGTAGTAAAAGTCTGGTTTGAAAAATACCTGAATGCCTGGGAAAATCATCAGGTGCAACTGAAAAAATACAAAAACAACAAGGTGTTTCTTGAGCAGATGCGTTCAGATGCCGATGCCTGCATTAAAAGCGTGTGGGATGAAGTTGAAAATGCCTATGATCACTTGCGTCCGGCACTCAAACGAAAAGCTGCAGCCAAATACGGCGTGGTGTATGTGGAAAGTTCCCGGGAAAAAGCCATGCGATCAGCTCCTGCTACAGGAAGCCTCTTTAACAAAGATGATATTCCGGAAGAAGAACCTGAAATACGGAGCATGCAAAACAACAGATCTGCCCGAAAAATACAAAGAAAAAGCTGCAACGCAGAAAATCAGGTGAGTTTGAGTTTTGTGATGGAGGAGCGGAATTAAAGACCTCTTATTTAGTCAGAATAACAGAAAAATCAATCTATATGACCTTTTTTGTGCAGGGGTAAAGCAAATAAACTTCTATCCTTACATCATCCCGCCCTTTTCCAGGTAATGATTTTCTTTGCTGCGCATGATATTTTTTTCCTCTTTGGTGGCGTCTTTATATCCACAAAGATGCAAAATGCCGTGCACCATTACCCTGTGCAGCTCTTGTTCAAAACTAACATCGAATGCCTTTGCGTTTTCAGCTATGCGGTCGGTGCTGATGAATAAATCGCCGGCAATGGTGTTGTCTTCGCAGTAATCAAAGGTGACAATGTCGGTATAGTAGTGATGATTCAGGTATTTTTTGTTGATCTCCAGCAGGTAGTCATCAGGGCAAAAAATGATGCTGCACTCACCGGTTTCTTTGTTTTCTTCCTGAGCTGAGCGTGTAAGCCAGTCAGATACCTTTTCCTGATCAATATCCGGCATTTCTGAAATTTCGCTAAAAAACTGTATGCTCATTATTCACTGATTTTTAGGAGGTATTCTTTGTATTTTTCTTTGTAAAAGCGGGTCATCTTCAGCCGTGAGAATTCCAGCAGTTCGTTGAACGATTCCTTTTCAGCAGCTTCGCGGAAGGCTTCCTCCGGATTGGAAATTTTCTGATACCTGGCTTCCTCGGATTTCCTTTGTTTGTCAATTTCGCGCTCAAATTCGCTCTTTTCGGCTTCAAGCATGCGGGTAAGTATCTGCTCTTGTCTTTTGAGCAAATCGGGCGTAATATTGCGGTTTATCAGTTCGTTTTTGCTTTCCTCAAGCATGCGGTTGATTTCCTGCAGCATTTTGGCCGATTCGGGGCTGATGTTTTGTTCCGACATGATATCATTGAGCATTTGTTGCATGATTTCCTGTTCGGCCATCATTTTGGAAATCTGCTTGCTCATTTGCTTTTGGCCCTTACTGCCGGGTTTTTGTCCGGGTTTCTGGCCGTTTTTCATCATATCCAGCATGTCCTGCATTTGTTTTTTGAGGCTTTGCTGACGTTGACGCATTTCGCCCATCTTGGGTTTTCCCTTACCGTTTTTCTTTTTACAGGAGCTGTTGGAGTTTGCCATTGAATTCATTTGCTGCTGCATCTGGTCCAATGCTTCAGACAAGAGAAGCGCCAGGTTGTTGGCGTGGGTCATTACGTTCTGTTGTGCTGTACGGGCACGGTAAATGCGGTTGTCTTCAATTTCATCCATCACGTTTTCCAGCTCACTGCGAATGGATTTTTGTTCTTTGCGGATGATACCACCAATTTGTGGAACCCGTGAACCCAGAGCTGTAAGCGAATCGTTTATCATCTGAAAGGATTTTTTTACCTTACCCTGTTCTTTGATGATATTCTTAAAGCGCGGATCCCGGCTGTTGATGGTGGAAAATTTTTCCATTATGTCTTCCTGGTCAAAGGAAAACTGTATAAGGTTTTCAAGCAATTGCTTTAAATCCTCCATGTTTTCGCTTGCGGATTGCATCATGGCCTGTTGCATCATGCTCTGCATATCCTCGCTGAGCTGTTTCATCTGCTCCGAGCTGTTTTTCTGATGTTCAGAGGCTTTATTTTCTTTTTTCTGATCAAGCTTTTCACCGGCTTTTTGCATTTCCTGCTGTATCTGCTCAAATTGCTCATCGAAATTTTTCATGTCCATGGGGTCTTTCAGCCCTTCATTTTTTTCCATGGTTTTTTCAAACTCTTCTTTGAGATCTTCAAGCTTCTTCTGGTCTTCAGTTTGTTCTTTTTTCAGATTCTCAGGTGATGATTCCTTGTTTTTGGTTTTTTCGCTCAGTTCCTTATGCTCTTCGCTGAGTTTTTCCAGCTCATCTATGGTGTTTTCCATGCGCTGCTCTACTTCCATGCGCTTGAGCATCTCCAGGTTGTTATCCAGTTGTTTGTTGAGGTCTTCGTACGACATGTCAAGATCTTCCATCAGCTCGTTCATTTCATCGGTCTGATTGTTTTTCATCAGCTCGTTGAGCTCCTCAAGCATTTTTTTCATTTCCTCATCCATAAGTTCCTCCATGAGGTTTTCCACCTGTTCCTGTTTTTGGCGGATCTCTTCCTTACTCTGGCTGTAGGAGTCCATCATCTGGTTGCGCTGTTTGTTCTGCTCACGCATATTTTGCATCATGTTCTGCAGACTGTTTTGCTTTTCATTGATCTTTTCCATGGTCTGTTTGCGTTCCCAGTCGCTCATGTTTTTATCAATGAGTTTGCGCTGCAGATCTTTGATGTCTTTCTGCAGGGATTCACTTAGTTTCTGTGCTTCTTTAATCTTGTCTTCAATGGCCTTATTGGTTTCTTCGTTAAGCTGATTGAGTTCTTCGCTGCCGGGAAAACGGAATTCATGTACATTACTGCGGCTTGTTTTGCTTCCGTGGATGGCATCATTATCACCTACCTCAAAGTAATATTTAACGGAGCTGACATCCGTGCCCGAAAATTGACTAAAGTCCCAGGCGAAATAAAACTCCTGCGGCGACAGATTTGTGTTAAACTGTACAGGAACACTTTTGAGGGAGTCGGGATTATCCCATGCGTTGTACATGAATTTCAGGGATTTAAAACCGTAATCATCGCTGATTACCCCGTTGAAATAAAAAATGTTCAGATCGCTGCTGTCACGTTTTTGGCTAACATCTATGGACGGGTACAAATCCGGGATGACATGAATGCTGTATTGCAGGGGGTTATCGCTTTTGAAATGCGTGTTTGCCATGGTAATTGAATAGCCTGTACTGCGCAATAAACTGGTATCGGCTGTAAAGAACACATCCTGTTTTTTTGCCGGAAGTTTTGTCGAATCGGAAAACAGCAGAAATAAGCGATCGGTTTCCCTGGTATTGAAAGCCCATTCTAACACCGATCCGGCAGGCATGTTGATGTCTCCCTGGTTTTTGAGTTCTCTGGAGGCTTCTCCTGTATATGCAGGGGGCGTAATTTTAACTCTGAAATCGGTGAGTGCCGGTGCCGGAAGAACTTCAATCTGGTATTGATCGGAAACCACACTGCCAGACTCAAAGTGTATGGTCAGGGGGTTGTTGATGTTACGAAAGGTATGTATAAACTGGTTGGCTGATTCCTGCTGCATAAGCAGGTGATTGCCGTTGAAATGTACCCAAACCTTATCGGGCAGATTGTTTCCTTTGGTAGTAACAGCCAGGCTGATGTCATCGCCTTTTTTGACACTCAGATCCTCAGTATCCAGAACAAATTCAAAAGGTGGTGGCGGAATAAACTCCTGCCGGTGTTTCACAATGCGTTCAGTTCCTTCGGAGAGGGCTGACGGCCAGAAAAACAAGATCAGCAGAACAATGACAATGGGTGGAACCAGGTATTTTGCTGCTTTCAGGCTTTTTTTCCATGGCAGGGCAGATAGAAAAGGCAGCGGTTTAAGCTCTTCGGTTTTTTGCGCTACCGATGCCATGATTAAACCCCGGGAATCTGCTGACAACTCAGCCATTTCAGCAAGTTCAAGGCTGTTCTCCAGCTTGTCCTGCATTTGCGGGAAGTGCTGTCGCAGTATGCGGGAAGCATCACGGTAAGTAATGCGTTTGCCGATTTTCAGAAATCCAAGCAAGGGGCGGATGATAAACCAAAACAAAACAGCTGCCAGCAACAGCAAGGAGGCATAAAAAATGATGGTGCGGGCTGTAATTCCGAGGTGGCCAAAGTATTCGACAACGGTCATCAGTAAAAAGTACGTGCCGATCACAGCGGCAGCAAGAATGCTCCCTCTGAGTATCTGATTCAGATAATACCGCCTGATAAATGCATCAAGCTTTGACAGCAATATGTCGAAATCTTTTGTCATCATTAATTAAAACGAACTATTTGGCCAGCCATTGTTCAGGATTGAGTTTCTTTTGTCCGTACCAGATTTCAAAATGAACAATGGTTTCATTTTCCTGACTGTCAGAATGGACACTACCGATATTTTGTTTTGCTGATACCTTATCTCCCTCCGAAACATAAACGCTTTCCAGATGTGTATAAGTGGTAAGGTATGAGCCATGTCTTATGATGACAGCATTCTGATAACCGGGGACCTTAAACACTTTTCTCACTTCCCCGTCAAAAATACTACGGATGCTGCTGCCTTTGGAGGTGGCAATGTCCACGCCGTTGTTGTTAATATATACCCCTTTGATTACCGGATGGGCGTGTTTTCCGAATTTGCTTGTAATGATCCCGCTTACTACCGGCCATGGCAGGCGACCTTTATTGTTACCAAAGTTGGTGGAGATTAGTTTTTCTTCTGGCGTAAGTGTGTATCCGCTACCAGCGTTGCGCTTGGCCTCGGCAGCAATTAGCTTTTCAATTTCTTTTTGCAGTTTCTGTGCTTTGGCTTTCTGTGCCTGTAGTTTTTGCTTCAGTTCACTTTCACGGCTTTTCAGGGTTTCGAGCATGTTGTTTTGTTCATCCTTTTCGCGACGCAATTTTTCTTCTTCGCTTTCCAGCTCGGCCAGTAAATCCTGTTTTTCTTCTCTGGCAGCTATCAGGTTTTCGTTTTGTTCCTGTATGGATGCTTTGGTTTCCACTATGGCTTCTGCCTGTTCGCGCCGGAATTCAGCTATGCGCTTCAGGTAAGATAAGCGTTTGTATGCCTGGTTAAAATCATCTGCCGACAAGACAAACAGCAAGCGGTTGGTTTCATTTTTTAACGTGTAGGCATACACCACAAGCCGGGCGTAATTGTCTTTTAGTTCTATGAGGTCATTCTCAAGGGCCTTGATGGTTTCCTGATTTTCTGTAATGCGCTCTTCCAGTGCTTGTTTTTCGGAAACGATGCTACCTATCAGGTCTTGTCGTGAATCTATCTGCTTTTTAAGCAAAACAAGATTGTTGTATGATTCTTTTCGTCCCTCTTTGGTTTGCTCAATAAGCTGATTGGTTATTTTGATTTGTTTTTGAGCCTGAGCCTTTTGTTTTTCAAGCTCGCTGCGTTTTTGGGCATTGACTGTCAGCCCTGCAAGAAGTAACAGGAAAAGTATAAAATATTTTCTGAACATTAACATAGCCTTTGCCTTGGTGATTTACGAAAATACAAATTAATAAGTGACAGTGTCATAATTATCAGGAATTTTGAATGGCGTTTTCACAGAATCGCAGCATTCAGCCTTTTGGGTTTGCAATTCAATGCGAACCGGTTTCTCGCCACTGATTTGAAAGTGAATGCTTTCCGGATATTTCATGCCATCAAATTCAACGGCTTTATCATAACCAATTGTCAGTTTGTTTCCTGTCAGGCTGCTGGTAATTTCTGTTTCAGCAATGCGATGAGTTTCGGGATAAAACCGGAAATGTTGTTTTGTCCATACCGGTGAAAACTCTTTTACCCTTCCACTGTCTGTTTGGGGTTTTTCGGCATCAAGCCAGAGGCAATACCGTGAGCTGTCCCGGCAGGTTTTGATGCGCTCATTCAGGATGTTTTCCAGATTATTGTTGTAAACATGCCGTTTTTGCAGCAATATGTTTTGCAGAAGCTTATAGTCAGGTGTGATTGATAAGCGCCGTGAAAAAAACTGATAATTGCCCTGATAGGATTTTTTGTTCATGCGGTCTGCAAATTTCAGGCTGTCGGGGGTCAGTAGCATGCGCATGCCTTCAAGGCTCATGGATCGCAATGAAATCCATATGAGGCTGTCGGGATAAATTCTGATATAGCATGTAGCCCGTTGTGTGCCCTCAGCATCGGTTAGTTTGGCTTTAAAACGCAAATCCAGGATGTTTCCCTGCACATAACTGCTGTCGTTTGCAGAGAGCAAGGCATCCGGATTCATTGCCGGATATTTGCTACCATTAATTTTTGTTGTTTTGCATGAAAATAAACTTATGCTTAAAACCACAACGACCATCAGCGGGAGCAAAGCAGGTTTTATGTGGAACATTTTACTCTTCATTCAGGTTTTTGCTTTCGATCTTTTCCTGCAGTTTTTTATTCCCCGCATCAATCTCCAGGGCTTCTTTCCATTTTTCAAGCGCTTGTTCCTTATCTCCGGTTTTGTATAGCACATCACCGTAGTGTTCAACAATAACAGCTCTGTCTTTGCTTAATTGATATGCATCCCTGATGTACCCCAGGGCTTTTTCGTATTCACCATGCTGATACAGCACCCAGCCATATGTATCGAGGTAGCTCGGATTTTCGGGAACCAGTTCCACGAGTTTTTCACCCAGTTTTCTGGCTTTGTCAAGCTTTTCTTCACGTGTTGATAAATAATAGGCGTAGTTGTTGAGCACAAAGGTGTTATCAGGATCAATGTTCAGTACCTCATCAAAGGCGCTGTCAGCCTTGTTGTATTCTTCTTTTTTGTGATAGGCTTCACCCAGAAACGTGAGGAGTTCCGCTTTTACGGGTTTGTTGTCAAATGTGTAGCGTAAGCCGGAGCGGGCGTATTCGATGGTTCTGTCTGTTTTTTCAAGCTGAAATGCGGACACAGCGCCATACAGGTAGGGCAATGGCTGATTGGGAAACAGGCTGGTAATGGTATCGCAATAATTGTACATGGCCTCATAATCTCCCAACTGATTGTTCAGGTAAAGCATTTGCTCCCATATCAGGTATTTATCACGCGTGGTTTTAAGCACACCTTTAATGATATCCACGGCCTCTTTAAATTCCCCTATTTTCACCAGAAAATCCGAATACACGGTAAGGGCTTTGGGGTTTTCAGGATGGGTGTATATCAGGATATCAAACAACTCCCTTTGTTTTTCAGTTTCAAAGGCAGATGTGCCAGTGTTGGTAAGCATGGAAACAAGCATCTCGATTTTCATGTCAATGTTCATTTCCTCAGAGGCAAAGGCCTTTTTCAGGTAATCGAAGGCTTTTTCGTATTCGTTGTTTTGCCTGTAAAATTCAGATATAGAGAGAAGTATGCTTCCATCCAGGTTGTCGCTTTCTTCAAGTTCATCGTAGATTTCTTTAGCTTTATCCTGACTCCCCTGAGCGATGTGCAATTCAGCCAATATGGCTTTGTATTTGGGATTTCCGGGAAAGGCTTCAGTGAGCTTTTTCACTTCCTTCAATGCTTTTCCGGGTTTTTCCATTTTGCGGTAGAGGCGCTCTTTTTCTATGCTAACCACATCGGTAATGCCAAAATATGCCTCGGCTTCATCCATGGTTCTGATGGCCTCTTTTGGTTCGCCAATGGACTGATACAAGGTGGATAGCATGAAGTAATACTCCAGTTTGCCGGGTTCAAGCTCAATGATACGCTCCATGGTTTCAGCTGCATCAGCAAACAAGCCGGCATTTTGATAAAGCCGGGCAAGGAGGATATGGTACCAGATGTTATCATTGTCCAGTTCAATGGCTTTTTTGGCATGTTCCTGAGCTATGGCGTATGAGCCCATCATGGAGTTCATTTCTGCAAGCTGAAAATACAAGACGGCTTCATCGTCAATGTATTGCCGTGCTTTTTCAAGCTCCATGGCTGCCTGCTCAAATTTTCCAAGCATTTTCAGGCGCAGGGCTTCCAGAAAGTGTGCATCGTACATGAACTCGGTATCGGTTTTGGGCTTGTTCCGGTTCGGTGTATCGGTTTCACTGCTTTTGTTGAACACAGAACAGGATGCCAGCAGGATGCTTGCTGTCAGCAAGATACTTATTGTTCGTAAACCATTTATCATATGTTGTTAATTTTACTGTAATCACTGATGCTTAAATCATCAGCTTTGTCTTTAACGATGGCGTGGTTTCCAATGAGTGAGTTGGTAATCACTTTGTTTTCCACACTGACATTGTTTTGCAGGATGCTGTTGTCAATGCGGGAATTGCTGATGACAGAATCCTCACCCAAAGAAACGTACGGACCAACCACCGAATTGTTGATTTTGACATGTTTTCCGATGTAACAGGGTGGTATGATGACAGAATTATTCAGTTCAATGCTATCAGAAATCAGATGCTCATCTTTCAGGTAATGCAGCATGCGCTGATTGGTGTGAACGGTTACGTTTTTGTTGCCGCAGTCCATCCATTCAACTACCTCGCCGGGATAGAACATTATGCCGTCGTTTTTCATGTTCTCCAGGGCATCTGTAAGCTGATATTCGCTGTTTCCGGTGATGTTATTGTCAATCAGGTGCTGTATGGCATCACGCAGTTTCTCACCTTCGCGGAAATAATAGATTCCGATGATGGCAAGATCGGAAACAAATTCTTTAGGTTTTTCAATGAAATCGGTAATTTGTCCGTTATCATCGAGTTTAACCACGCCAAAGGCTGAGGGATTTTCCACTTTTTGTACCCAGATGGTGGCATCGTGGCTGGCATCAAGGGTAAAATCGGCTTTAAACAGAGTGTCTGCAAAGGCAACAACGATTTTTCCGTCCATGGAGTCGGCTGCACAATGAATGGCATGGGCCGTACCCAAAGCTTCTTCCTGATAATAAATGCTGGATTCTGCGTTGAGCCTGCCGGCAATTTCTTTCAGTTTGTTTTCCACCTCAGTGCCAAAATCGCCAACGACAAAGGCAATTTCTTCAATGCTTTCGCTGCAGACGTTGGCAATGTTTTCAACCAGATGCTGGACTATGGGTTTTCCGGCAACAGGAATAAGTGGTTTGGGAATGGTGAGTGTATGGGGACGCATGCGTTTGCCCATACCAGCCATAGGAACGATTATCTTCATAACAATTAGTTTTTTCCGGTGTGTCCAAAACCGCCGGCACCGCGTACGGTTTCATTCAGTGATTCAACTTCAATTAATTCGGCTTGTTCATGGCGGGCTATTACCATCTGGCACCTGCGCTCGCCGTTTTCAATCGTATATGCCTCGTTTGAGAGGTTGACCAGAATCACACCGATTTCGCCACGGTAATCTGCATCT
>CAYQMB010000026.1:0-30098 GCA_964418565.1 uncultured Bacteroidales bacterium
TGCCCAACGGAAAATTTCTTTATCCGGCATTTCATGAATTCTATACCTGGGATATCATAACATTGCTGGACGAATCCGGCGTGACTTGCAAGCTTGAACGTGGCGGACGCTATTATCCCGAATCAGATAAAGCGGTTGATGTGGCTGATGCATTATTGAACAGAGCAAAAGCTGCCGGAGTTGACTTTTTGTTTGAAACATCCGTAAAAAGCATCAGAAAACAAGCCGGGCGTTTGGAATCTGTGGAACTTATGGGAAAAATTGCTCCGGAGTGGATTGACTGCAAAAAGCTTATCCTTTGTACCGGCGGAAAAACATACCCGGGGACGGGTTCTACCGGTGATGGATACAAGCTGGCCGGGCAAGCCGGACATGAAATCGCAAAACCGTTGCCAGCTCTCGTTGCTTTACAAACAGACAGCCAGTATTTGTCTCAGCTTGAAGGCCTGAAACTTAAAAATGTCAGTGCAGCTTTGCGAATCAACGGAAAAGCAACACATGAAGAATTTGGAGAGATGTATTTTACAGACCGTGGGCTGGATGGGCCGGTTGTTCTGAGTTTGAGCCGGTTTGCTGCCATTGCTATGGGTAGGGGAGAAACCTGTGACATTTCCCTTGATTTAAAACCCGCTCTGGATAAGGAAAAACTACAGCAGCGCTTGCAGCGGGACATGGACGAACATGGTAAACGAAACATAAAAAACATGTTCAAAAACTGGCTGCCTTCGCAGATGATTCCTGTCTTTTTTGATGTATTGAAAATACATTCTGATAAGCCGGCACATCAGGTTTCGGGAAAAGAAAGAGATGCCATATGCAGCCTGATGAAAGCCTTTCGTTTCCCGGTAAATGGTACCGGTCCCTGGGAAGAGGCTGTTATTACCAGTGGTGGTGTCAATACCGATGAGGTGAATCCCAAAACTATGGAGTCAAAATTGCTGCCGGGACTGTTTTTTGCCGGCGAGTTGCTGAATCTGGATGCTCCAACAGGTGGGTATAACCTTCAGATCGCCTGGAGTACAGGTTGGCTGGCAGGAAGATAGTTGCAAACCATTTTTTTAATTGCATGGTTTTTTGTACATTGGGGCAGAAACCAAATCATGAAAATTATGACTTACAAACACTTATTAAGCATTCTTTTTGCTCTTGCAACACTAATATGGATATTTACTGCCTGTGAAAAAGATGATGATCCGGACACCAGTGATGATACCGATGACACCGAACAGCTAACCAATCAGCAGGTGCTTGAAACTATTGCGGATTATTCAAAAGCACAGGCAATGTTTAATGAGGCTACTGATGAGGCGGAGCACGCTGCCCGCGTTTCAGATGACAGCATTGACAGTGGAAAGGGATTTTATGCCAAATCAGGTGAATACCCTCAGATTACCATCGACCCATTTGATGGAACTACCTGGCCCAAAACCATCACAGTGGATTTTGGGGATCAAAATATGACCTGCGAAGATGGTGTTGAACGGAGAGGGGTGATCAATATTGAAGCGACTGACTTTTACAGAAACACCGGGTCAGAATTGACTACTACATTTTCGGAGTATTATCAGAACGATTATAAAGTGGAAGGAACCCGTGTTTGTACCAATAATGGTGAGAATGAGGCTGGAAACCTTACGTTTTCGCTGGATGTGACCGATGGCCATATCATTACGCCAGAGGCTGATCACATATATTACGAAGAATCCACAGACCGCGAATGGATTGCCGGTGATACCTCTGTGCTTGATCCGTGGGATGATAATTATCTGGTGACAGGTACACAAAGTGGGTTGAGTTCAGATAGTATTCCTTATCAGCTAACCGTTCATGCAGCAGATCCCCTTGATGTCCTGGTTGGCTGTAAGTGGGTCAGAGCCGGCAAACTTGACCTTGATATTGAAACGGTCCCAACCATTACAATAGATTATGGTGATGGAACCTGCGATGATCAGGCTGTTGCAACCATGTACGGTGAGAATTATCCGTTTACCATGCAATAAATTTTTTGGTTCACATTTTTTTGATACTTATACCCGGAATTTCCGGGTATTTTTTTTATGGCATAATGCTTATTTAAAAGCGAGTATAATAAAACACATTGGCAGATGGCGGCATGTGAATGCAAAGTATAATAAAGTATTCCAATGCAGATTTTGTTGTATATTTATGATTGACCAAGCCGAAAAATTGAACCATGAAAACGAATTATCTATTAGCCTTTGTGCTGATTTGGGGATTGATTTTTTTTGTAAAAAGTGTAAATTCACAAGGCGTTGCTGTCAATACTGATGGAACAAACGCCCACGCATCAGCTATGCTGGATGTTAAATCATCCAGTTCGGGTATATTGATACCCCGCATGACGCAGGCTCAGCGAAACGCCATTTCCTCACCAGCTACATCTTTGCTGATTTATCAAACAGACAATACGCCTGGTTATTATTACTGGGATGGTAGCGCATGGGTGCAATTATTTATGGGAGAGGAAATTGATCCCACCTGGGATGGCGATGCCAATACTACCAGCGATATAGGCCGAACAGGTAAAGTAGGGATCGGAACCACTTCTCCTTCAGTTCCTCTCTATGTGGATGCGTCGTCTCAAAACGGAAGCGCAATGATTGTTGACCGGTATGCATCAGGGGGAGTGGCTTCCATTCAAGCCGGTCCATCAAACGAATACTTAATGCTTGAAGGGCAGGGAACAACTGGACGCGTCGGGATAAATTTTTATTCGTCTGGAAATGTTTCTTTGGCTAATGGGGGCGGGGATGTTGGTGTTGGCACCAATTCCCCAACAGCTCAGCTTCATACCACAGGAACTGTTCGCTTGCAAAACTATACCAACGGTTTTCTACAGGTAGATGGTGTTGGAAATCTCAGCGTTGGCACAGGAAGTGACTTGTTCACAGCTGGTGACGGATTGGAATGGAGCGGAAATACCCTCAACAGCATCTGGAAAGAAAACGGAACGCATATATACAATGGAAATTCCGGCAATGTGGGCGTTGGAACAACCACGCCTGATGAAAAACTGGAAGTATCCGGAAGATTGGAAGTTGATAACGGTGGAAGTGGAGCATTAGCCTATCTGAAAGGTGGTGCTGATGACACATCATATGAATGGGTTGGTTTTTATTCTGGTGAAAACAGGCAGGGAATCATGCTATGGGATGGCTCCTGGTCTGGTGCCGGTAACCGATCCAATGAATTTTCAATCACTGCAGAAAACGGCAACTGGCTCACACTTACAAGTGCTACAGGTACAAGCATTTTGGGTGGTAATGTTGGAGTGGGAACAACGGCCCCTTCCGAAAAATTAGAGGTTACCGGAAACATTTACGCTCCCAACAGTGGAATTGGAAGTACGGATTCTGATGTAACGCATATATCAAAACCCGGGGGAGCTGCATTAAGCACAAGTGGAGGAAGTACTGGAGCCATCAAAATAAGATTGCCTCAATCGTGGAGCAGCACAATGATGAAAATGAATATTGAGATTTTTGACTATAGTTCCAATGAGTCGTTTACAGTGAAAGCTTCAGGTTATAATTATGGAAGTGGCTACTGGACAAATTCTTCTGCTCAGATTATTGGCAGTGAGGGAGGCAGAGATTTTACGGTGCGCTTTGGTTATGATGGTTCAAAATGTGCTGTTTATATAGGGGAAACGAGTTCCTCATGGTCTTACCTAAAGGTTAATGTAACCGATTTTATTGCCTCTCACAACAATAATGATTTTGACAAATGGGATGACGGTTGGGATATTAGTATGGATGCTGATTTTTCAGATGATACCTTTACAGAAACCAATAATGGAAACTTTCCCTATTCAGATTGGAACAATATGATAAACATTCCCGCTGGTTTTTCTGATGGCGATGATAAGTACCTCCCCGATGACCCTGCAACAAGTGACGTAAATATGAATGATTTTAGGATAACAAATTCAAGCGATATAATCATGTCAGACGGTGGAGACGCCTATATTCAAAACAGTGACGGGTATATAGGATTTAGACCTCACGATGCAACGCATGGCCTAATAATAAGAGATTTTGATGGTTCGAGCACTGCTTGGAGTGGCATAAGAACTCAGGATAACGGAAGAATGGAACTCTGTGCGGATGGCTCTTCTTATAGTCAACTTCAACTCCAGGATGATGGAGATGTAATAATGAACGATGGTAATGTCGGCATCGGCACAACTGCCCCATCATCTAAACTGGATGTCGATCACGGTTCTGAAGATATAGCCGTAAGAGGTGAAGGCGAATATGGCCCGACAAATGGCTATCTAGGAGTTCAGGGAGATACAGATTTTGATGGCATTACTACTTTGGATATAAGCGGTAATGAAATAGGGGTATTAGGTGTTTCTACAGGTAGCTCAAGCGATGACAATTTTGGAGTTTATGGCCATTCTAATGGTAATTGTGGGGTTTTTGGTATAACTGATTATGAATCTGGCGCTGGCCTTTATGGTGAAGCCCCCGGATATTGTGAGGTTGACTGGGGGTTTTTGGGTGATGATTTTTATGCTACCAATGGAAGTGCCGGTGTATTTGGAGAGGGTACAGAAACTGAAGGAAGCGGAGGTGACTATGATGATAAAGGAGGTCTTGGGGTTATGGGTGATGGTACTGCTATCGGAGGTTGGTTTGATGGTGGATGGGAGGATTACATGAAATCCTCTCAATTTATATCCTTAATGACAGAAAAAAAATTTGGGCTCGGTTTATTGACCAAGGGTAATACATCTTTATTAGCTCGGGGAAACAATTTTGGAATTGTTAGTAGGGCCGAAGGCATTGCGTTAGTTACTCGGTCGCAAAATAAGCTTTCTGCCTACCATATAGGCAATGTGTTAACAGAATCGGGTTATGCCCAGGTACTTAAGCCGGAGACAGATAACCCAAGTTTAGCATATTCCGTAATTGCCCGGGAAAAACAAATCATTATTTCTGGCAGCGATTGTTTTAATAATGGTAGTTCGGTAGTCCATTTTGATCAAGATTTGGTTGATCTTATTGAAGATGCCGGTGCAATCTTTGTAAACATCACACCTACTGGTTTTACATCCGGGGATTTTGCTGTCGTTAGCAAATCTCATACTGGTTTCGAAGTGGCTTTGCGTGATGGTGAAGATATCTCATTTGATTATATGGTGATTGTTAAAATGAACGATCAAAATGAGATTGATAATGATATTCTTGATTCAGACGTGCGTATGAGAATTCATCAGAAAGCAAATTTTAGTGTTAAAAAATCAGATGATATTACACCAACGGATGAAGGCTTGAATGAAAATTTAAATCAGCAACGATGAATGATTCGAATAAATTTTAATGTTATTAATTTTTTTATCTTTATCTTTGAATCAAGAATTTGGGAAAAATTTAGTTACATGAAACATCTCATTTTTAGTATTGCCCTATTAATGGTGCCAATTCTTTTATTTGGCCAGGGTATCAAAATCCAAAGTGGCACAAATTTGGTTGCCAACTCTGCAGTAAATATTGTTATTGATGGCGATGGGCACTGGACAAACAACGGAGCCTTTGACGCAGATCAAAGTACGGTTGCACTTACAGGCAATGTTACTCAATACATTCAGGGTAGCTCGACAACAGACTTTTACAAGCTTACCATCAACAAATCAGCCGGCGATGCTCGTTTGGCTGCTGATGCTACCGTAGCCAATACTCTGAGTATGACCAGCGGTCAGCTGGACCTTCAAAACAGCAACATTGACCTGGGCACGACAGGCTCAATCCAGAATGAAACTGAAACCAACCGCATCAAAGTCAGCGATATTATTAATCATACCGGAACCATACAGGCAACCAGAACCATTAATTCTGTGACTGATTATAATCCGGCAAACCTGGGAGTCTTGATTTCAACAAACGTGAACATGGGTACAATTACCCTCGTGCGCGGTCATCAGGTACAAAACGGCTCAGGTAGCTTTGCCGGTAATGGCAGCATTGCAAGGTATTTTGAAGTTCCCAATATCGGGCAACTGGATGCGAATGATAAGGTAAAAATGCAGTATTGGGATGCTGAACTCAACGGACATACTGAATCGGAGCTTATTCAATATCAGTGGGTAAGCGAAAGCAGTCAGTCGTGGTGGACTCCCCTTGCCGGGATTATCAATTCATCAACCAATACATATACGCCCGCTGATGATGCGTATTCCGATTATTTTGATGCTCCAAACTGGTACACCTTCGATTTTACTGAAACGTTTACCCTCGGTAGTGAATCCACCCCACTTCCTGTAGAATGGCTGAGCTTTGATGGTTATTGCCATGGCAATTTCGTTGATTTACAATGGGAAACTGCATCCGAAACAAATAATGACCATTTTGTTGTGGAACGGTCCACTGATGGTGAGAATTTTGAGCCTGTCGGTACCGTACCCGGCAATGGCAACTCCAACCAGATATTAGCTTACAGCTACCTGGATACTGACCCACTTGGCAAAGCGTATTACCGTTTGAAACAGGTTGATTTTAACGGGGATTTTGATTACTCAGAAATCATCCACATATCTTGTGCAAACCAGCCGGAGTCTTTTGTCAGGATATTCCCAAATCCGTTTAAAAATCAATTGCATGTGATGGTAAGTGACTTGCCCGAAAAGGAATTTACCCTCGAAGTATTTTCCATGGAAGGTAAGCGCATCGAAAAACATGAGTTACATGCCGGACCCGAAGGGTTTCATAAAGTACTGCAAACTCATCGTCTGACTCCTGCCATGTATATGATTCGCATTACTTGTGCAGATTTTGTCAAAACAATAAAAGCAGAAAAACAGTAAGCTTACTCAAATTGTCACTTTTGAATTTTCGACAGATAAATGGTTTATCGACTGAATGAACGATTCAAGTGCATCGTGTCTTAGATTTGATGTTGAGTCATCTACACCGGCAATTTTTTTAACAATGGTTTTTTCCAACTTACTCATCTTGTCAAACAGAAACTCGCCCCCTAAGCATGTAAACTCCAGTGCATGTTCACGCAATTCTTCCGGGAAATTTTCCTCCATTTGCTTCCGGGAATTTTCCATATCCATGCAGCACATATAAATGGCCAGTGGCTTGGATAAAAGGTGTTTGTGGTTTTTTTTAATGAAACGACGTACGCGCTTGGGAATGCGGCCGGCGTGAATTGATGTTCCAAGAATGATTAAATCCTGATGAATCAAATCCGGTTGTTTGTTGCTTTTTAAATTGTGTAACCTGACCTGATGCGAAGACGAGTGCTGAATGGTTCGGGCTATCATCTGAGATGTCCCGTGTCGTGTCGTGTATATTACCAGAACTCGCATAATTGTTGTGCCTTTACAAAAATAACACGTTTCCGGCTGCAATGTTTACATTACCCTATCGCTTTTGCGATGTTTTTGAAATCGCTGCGTTTAAGGTAATATTGATTTTGGTTGCGGTTTTGATAAATAACCTGGCCGGTAAGGTTGTCAATAATGGATATATACATATTGCTTCCGGTTTGTGCACTTAAAAAGATAAAACGATTATCTGTATCAGGTGTTGAGCCGCTCTTCCATGAGTAGGAATATTTTTTGAGCAGTTTTGATTTGTTCATAATCTCTTCCGTACCCCGAAAATAGTCGGGCTTTAACAAACAGTATGTCGGAATGAATAACTGGCTGCCTGCTAAGCCTGATAAAACAGTTGGCCTGGTAACATCTTCGTTAAACCATATGGTTTTCCCCAGGCTAAGGGTGTTGTTAATCGCTTTTAAATTAAGTGTTAAAAAGGAAGGATGCAGGTTGTGAAATTCTCCGGATTTATACAATACTGTTTTTAGATTGCTGTCCTCAGGCTGCTTTACAAGTGTTTCATTCAGGGATGGTTTCAACTGCACGGGGAGGCTGGCTATCTGTATGTTTTTTCCTGAATGGTTTTTCATTGTAAATTCGCAAAAGGTGCGAAAATTTTGCCGGTTTTCTCCTGGCCGGATACTAAGCCCGCAATGTACTAATTGCCCGTTTGAGCTGGTTTCCGCTTCATCTGCAAAGGCGAATTCGCTTATGGTCCATGCGTTCTGAAATGCCGTTTGAAATGCCGGCTTACATGATGCCGGAACATCAATTATGACCCGGCTGTTTTTGATGCGTATCAAATCTGTGGACGTGAAGTTCTTTTGTTTGCCATCGGATGAAACCATACCGACCTGAACCTGAGCAGTTAAAATAATAGATACAGTGCTTAAAATCAGTGATGTTAAGAAATATCGCATAAAAATCGCTTTATTTTAAAAGTAAAAATAGAAAAAAGCACAAAAAAAGCCGATGATAACCGGCTTTTTTTTATCAAATCGAATAAGCTTATTTTAGGAAAATCGTCTCTTTACGGTTTGGACCGACAGATACAATGCTGACTGGCACACCGGTATTTTTTTCAATATATTCAATGTATTGTTTTAGTTCTTGTGGAAAATCCGCATCAGATTCAATCCCGTTTAGCGATGTATTCCAGCCGGGCAGGGTTTCAAATGAAGGCTTGACATTTTCGTTGAGGTCAAAGGGAAACTCTGTCGTAATGCCTGTGTTTGTTTTGTATGCTGTGGCAATTTTAATGGTGTCAAAATGGTCCAGAACATCAGCTTTGGTCATAATGAGCCGTGTAACACCATTGAGCATGATGCTGTATTTCAATGCCACCATATCGAGCCAGCCGCATCGTCTGGGTCTGCCGGTTGTGGCACCGTATTCATGCCCCTCGTCGCGCAGTTTCTGTCCGTCTTCATTAAACAGCTCGGTAGGGAAGGGGCCGCTGCCAACACGGGTGCAATACGCTTTAAAAATACCATATACTTCGCCGATGCGGTGTGGTGCCAGTCCAAGACCGGTGGATACACCTGCTGAAACTGTATTGGACGAGGTGACAAACGGAAATGAGCCATAGTCAATGTCCAAAAGCGTTCCCTGTGCACCTTCGGCCAGTAAGGATTTGTTGTTGTCCAGCGACTTATTCACCAGGTATTCGGTATTCATGATCTTAAGTGAGCGTAAAAATTCCAGGGCATCATTCCACCTTGCTTCCATATCTTCCGTGTAAGCATCGCCATGATATGCATTAAGTAGGGTGGTATGATGATCAATCAGCATCCGGTAGCGGTTTTCGTAGTCTGAGCTTAGAATATCACCTACGCGCAATCCACAACGTGCCACCTTATCTGTGTATGCCGGGCCTATGCCTTTTAGTGTGCTGCCGATTTTCTTTTTGCCTTTGTGAGCTTCGTATGCAGCATCAAGCAGCCGGTGTGTCGGCAGTATTAAGCTGGCTTTGTCGGAAATAATCAGGTTGGAACGAACATCCGCACCCAGTTCTTCGGCTTCAGCAATTTCCTGTTTCAACAGTATGGGATCAATAACTACACCATTGCCGATAATGTTGGTCTTATCCGCATGAAAAATACCACTGGGAATGGTATGTAAAACATGTTTAATCTGGTTGAACTCCAAACTGTGGCCTGCGTTTGGTCCGCCCTGAAAACGGGCAATCTGATCGTATTCAGGGGTCAGTACATCCACAATTTTTCCCTTGCCCTCGTCGCCCCATTGAAGGCCAAGCAAAACATCTGCTTTCATCTTATTCTGTTTAATGTTTACCCTTTTGTATTGTCGGGTTCTTCTTTTTCAATTTCTTTTCTGCAGTCAGAGCAGAGACCATAAAAGTACAGAGAATGATACGAAACTGCAAAATCATTTTTCCGGCTGATCTCATCCTGTATCTCATTTACACGGGTATCGCAAAACTCAATAACCTTGCCGCAACGTGTGCAAATCAGGTGATCATGCTCTTTGCAGTCGTATGCTTTTTCGTATGAAGAAATGTTCTGCCCGAATTGATGTTTTATAACAAGGCGGGCTTCCAACAATAAATCTATGGTATTGTACAGTGTGGCACGGCTGACACGGTAATTCTTGTTTTTCATTTTGATATAGAGGGTTTCAATCTCAAAATGCCCCTCTGTACTGTATATCTCATCCAGAATGGCAAAGCGTTCCGGTGTTTTACGGTGTCCCGTCCTTTCAAGGTACTCGGAAAATACCTTTTTGACATGTTCTGATCGACTCAAGGCCATAATCTCTAATTTTGAATAAAATTAAATAAAAATAGAATGAATGCAATGAATTTTTTTCAGTTTTTGACAAAATATCCATCTGCTATGGGTTAACGGTTGGTTTGGTTAGATGTAGCGCGCAGTGTTAGAGCGTGTTGTGGGGGTGGTTAAACAAATATGATTTGCAGCATATCTGATAAAATGATATATCAATGAACTTTCTTATTTTTGTGAGCGCTAATCAGGGAGTAAGGTATACTCCCGCAGTACAAACTTAATAAAACTGGAAGAAAAAATGAAAATACATGAAATTACCCCCGATCCTTTAACCCTTGATACCATACGGGAGATTTTGGATTCGGATGCCGAGATACGAATCAGCCAAAAGTCACTTGACGCAATTGAGAAATGCCGCAATTACCTTGACCGAAAAATGGAAAAGCAGGAGGATCCTGTGTATGGAATTAATACAGGCTTTGGTTCACTTTGTGATGTCTCCGTATCCAAAGCCGACTTATCGCAATTGCAGGAAAATCTGGTTAAATCCCATGCCTGCGGAAGTGGAGATGAGGTTGAGCCGGAAATTGTAAAACTGATGATGCTGCTTAAAGTACAGGCATTGAGCCTTGGGAATTCCGGTGTATTCCCTGAAACTGTCATTATGCTGGCTGAATTGTATAACCGTGACATTGTGCCGGTTGTTTTTGAGCTTGGTTCTTTGGGTGCTTCAGGCGACCTGGCCCCACTTGCTCATATGGTTCTGCCACTGCTTGGCCTTGGTGAGGTTGACTACAAAGGAAAACGCATGAAGGCCACTGAGGCGTTGAAGCAGGAAGGACTTAAGCCCATCACGCTTGCAGCTAAGGAAGGGCTTGCATTTTTGAACGGAACTCAGTTTATGGCAGCTCATGGGGTGCAGACATTGCTGAAAGCCGAAAAACTATCGGAATTGTCAGATATCATCGCGGCATTATCGCTCGAAGCTTTTGATGGCAGCCTGGCGCCGTTTTATAAGGGGCTTCATAGCTTGCGTCCCCATTCGGGGCAGATAGAAACAGCAAAGCATTTCAGGGACATGCTCAACGGCTCAGAAATGATCGGATCAACCAAAAATCATGTGCAGGATCCGTATTCTTTTCGCTGCATTCCACAGGTTCACGGAGCGACTCTCGATGCTCTGAATCATGTTAAATCGGTGGTGTTGACGGAAATAAATTCGGTTACTGATAACCCTACCATTTTCCCTGACGAGGATCAGATTATTTCCGGTGGTAACTTTCACGGACAACCGCTGGCTTTGGCATACGACTATTTATCAATGGCATTGGCGGAGATTGGAAATATTGCAGAGCGACGGGCATATCAGCTACTGTCAGGCAAACGCAATTTACCACCATTTTTGGTTGCGAATCCCGGCCTGAATTCAGGTTTTATGATTCCGCAATACACTGCTGCCTCTATTGTCAATCAGAATAAGCAATTGTGTTCACCAACTTCCGTGGATTCCATTGAATCTTCCCAGGGACAGGAAGATCATGTTAGTATGGGTGCAAATTCTGCTACAAAGATGTACCGCGTGGTTAATAATCTTGAACGTATCCTGGCCATCGAGCTATTTATTGCAGCTCAGGCATTTGATTTCCGGAAAGACAAAAAATCATCAGATTTTATTGAGGAATTTGTTTTAAATTACAGAAAAAAGGTTAATTTTATTGAAAATGATAAGATTATGTATGAGGATATTGATGCCTCCGTACAGTATTTGAGGGATGTAAATCTATCAGCGCTGAATAGCAAACTAAAACAATAACCTTTTTAAATAAAATGCATGAATATGGATACACTAATTATTAAAGGCAGCGGATTAACCATACAGGATGTGGTGAATGTTGCACGTCACGGACAAAAAGTAAAGCTTCATCCCGATGCAGAAAAACGAATTAATGTATGCAGGGCAATGCTTGAGAAAAAAGTTGAGGCTAAAGAGATTATGTATGGCGTTAATACGGGAATAGGTGAGTTCTCTGAAGTTGTGCTTGAGGATGATCAGATTGAGGACTTTCAGAAATACCTGATATACAATCACGCTGCAGGCATTGGTGATCCGGCTCCCCTTGAATATGTAAGAGGTGCTATGCTGGGCAGGATTAATGTGCACGCTCATGGGAATTCCGGTAACCGGCTTGTGATTTCCCAAACCCTGATAGAAATGCTCAATAAAGGCGTTACTCCTTTTGTGTGTCAAAAAGGATCTGTTGGTGCCAGTGGCGATTTAGCGCCCATGTCGCAAATTGCCTTGCTCATGATAGGTGAAGGTAAGGCATACTACAAAGGGGAACTGATGGATGGTAAGCTAGCCATGGAAAAAGCCGGAATCCCCATTCCCGGATTGCAGGCACGTGACGGACTTGCAACCATCAACGGTTCTAATGTGCTTACCGCTATGAGTGCCATTTGGTTGGTGGATGCCAATAACTGGCTGAAACAGGCAGAAATTGCGGCTTCCATGTCCCTGGAGGCTCTCAAAGCCAATATGAAGCCTTACACAAGCCTTCTGCATGAAATCAGAGGTTTTAAAGGTGCTGTCAGAAGCGCTGAGGCAATCAATAAATGTGTTTCAGGTGGTGACCTGAAAGAAGAAAAAGTGAAATGTAAAGTGCAGGATGCCTATTCCATGCGGTCTACTCCGCAGGTGGTTGGCTCTGCTCACGACGCCCTTGCATACGCACGCTCTCAGGTGGAAATAGAGCTCAATGGTGTTGGTGATAACCCCATTTTCTTCCCCGATAAGGACATGCAGCTTTCCGGAGCCAATTTTCAGGGTTCACCGGTAGCCGTGCCAATGGATATGGCCGGTGCTGCAATTACTATGGTGAGCGTGATGTCTGAACGTCGTATGAACCGCCTGAATAACCCTGCACTCAGTGTAGGACTGCCTTCTTTCCTTACCAAAGGTGCCGGCATGTTCTCAGGCCTGATGCTTAGCCAGTACACCGCTGATATGCAGATCGTTGAACAGCGCATACTATCTGCACCTGCATCAATCCAGTCCATCCCGGCTGCAGCTGATCAGGAGGATTTTGTATCCATGGGAATGAATACCGCCATTAAAAACTTCCAGATACTCGATAATGCTTACGGAATTTTGGGAATTGAATTTATGGCCGCAGCACAGGCTCTCGACTTCAGGAAAGAAGAAATCGATACCTTCGGCAAAGGTACTACCAAAGCTCATGAAGTTGTGCGCAGACATGTGGAGTTTTTGGATGTCGATCGTCCCCTCTATTCTGATCATACCAATATGAAAGAATTGGTGAAATCCTGCGAAATATTACATGAAGTTGAAAGTACCGTGGGGACACTTGAGTAATCCTTCCTTATAAAAACATAGTAAAAGCCGTCGTGTGAAGCATGAACGGCTTTTTGTTTCGGTATAGAATATCCGGTATTTTTATTTACTGGAAAGCAATATTTTTTCTTTTTACCCTTCAAAATGATAATTGTTTTGCTGATCAGAGGTTTTTTTTCTTCCTTTACCCTGTAATTTCATGTTATTTGATTTAACATGTTTGTAAAATACTGGAAAAAAATCAAGCAGGCGATTGGCAAACATGCTCATCGAAAGTTTAATGTAAAGATGGGAACGATTGCCGGTATTATTACCGGTGGCATTGTCTTTTATATTAATTATGATTTTGGCCTCCTTCATGCTTTTTTTGCTTTTGTTAAACAATTTCTGTTTAATTTTTTTATGGCCAGCTACAATACTAAACTTATAGAGCGACTGGTATATTCAATTAAAAACCCGTTCCTGGCGGTGAGTTCTGCAGGTATCCTGCCCACAATTCTTGCTACTTCTGTTGTTTTTTCTGTGCATTGGGTCGGACATACACCGCAGGCCTGGGAAAGTTCATACTGGCAGGCATTCTTTAATTTGCCGATCTTTTTAATGACAGCACTTATGTATCAAACGGGACTGGAACGTAAATATAAATTTTTACGTTTACTTTTTACGACCAGATCCAGCCCTGACTCAACTGATTGCAGGCAACAAAAGCAATCGGAGTATTAGATGCAACTCATGAAAAACAGGTTTGAATTTGGCGGTGTTTTTCTGAAGCTATGGTTAAATTTGTTATATTGCAATGCATCTTAAAAATCCAAACCATTATGAAAACTTTACTTACGTCTTTTGTGCTTTTATTTTCCGTTATCGTTGCTTTTCCCCAGGTGACGCATTATCAGATGGACAGCATGTCGATCCCCGGCTTGTCAAAAACTGTGTATATGTATGACGCTAATCATCGGTTGGAAACCGCAAACCGATACAGCTACGATTATGATCTGGATTCCATTGTGCTGGATAGCAGGTCAAATTATTACTACAACCAGGACGGTCAACTGATTGAAGAGGTGGAACAAAATTTTGACTTCACCATGGATGCATGGGATAATTTTGCACGAACCGTTTACCATTTTAACGGGCCTTTGAAAGCCTCTACTGTTAATTACAGTTTTAGCACCCAGTGGGTATATGAGGACAGCATTGCTCACATTTACGATTACGATGAATATTTGGTTTATGATACCACATATTACCACCTTGGACGAGCATGGGACTATGACCAGTATACTGTTTATGTCCGGGATGCTATCGGTGAAATCCAGTCTGATACAAATTTTGTGTATAATTCAGGCAGTGGAGTGTGGGTTTTCAACCGGCTTAATACCTATCAGTATTCTGATGATTTGCTTTCGGATGAGGAGACATTTGGCTGGAACCCGGATAGTCTGGAATGGGAGCCACAAGACAAAATGTCTTACGAGTATGATCAATACGACAACATCGAAGCAACAATAAATTATGACACAGATTCCGCTGATAACTGGAAATATTTTATGAAAACAGAAGTGTATTACGATTACAGTGTTTCTGCTGGTCAGATGGATTATCCTGATAACGGTGATATGGATGCCTTTGTTAATGTACCTAAAATTGACAGCGCAGGTATATTTTCATGGCAGGACAGTATCTGGAGTGATTCTTACCTTCCTGTTTATTTTCATTATTCCACCTATCTGGGAGTGGATAATGAACAGGTTCAGGAAATTAAGCTTTATCCCAACCCGGTTTCGACAGAATTGCATATGGAAACCAATGGTGATGCTGTATACCAGGTGTTTGATGTTAAAGGAGCCGTTATCATGCAAGGAAAACTTACTGAATCAGCCGGTAGTATCATTGTAAATCATCTTGACCCTGGTTTGTACATACTTCAGTTAACAGGAAATGACAATGTAAGTATGCAATACCGTTTTATTAAGCAGTGATGATCTGACAGACACTCTCTTTTTAACACCCGATATCAGGCCGGGTTGTTGTCCCCGGCTTTTTTTGTATATTGCTGTATATGGATAGCAAGCCCCGTGTCATTGTTTTTCCCTTTAATCTCCTGGCTCATTATGCCCGGAGTCTTGAGGTTGCTGATGCTTTACGTGATGATTTTGATTTTTATTTTATCAACAGCAAAGCGTATCATGGCTTGATTCAGCAATATGGATTTAAAATAATTGAATATCAGCATCAGGCTGTTGATGAGGTGCTGAAAAAAGCAGTGGATTTTAATTTCGACTGGATTAATTCCCATAGCATTGAAACCATGTTTGATGCTCAGTTTGCCATTGTGAAAAAATATAAGCCTGACTTGCTCATGTCAGATACCATGCTCACCTTGCCAATGGTTTCGGAATACGCAAACATTCCATTATTGTCTCTTGTGAATGGTTATCTCACAAATTATTACGATGATATCAGGCCTGTGCCATACACACATAAAGCCTGGCCATATCAATTTAAAATGAAGAAAAATGTGTGGCTCAAAATTCATGGACTGGCAGAAAGGACAAGCATGAAATTTGTTCATAAACCAATTGCCCGGCAGCGGAAAAAACTTGGACTGAAACAGAAAACCTGGCTTTTGGATGAGTTTTCCGGAGATTTTAACCTCATCTGTGATCTTCCCGGGCTTTTTCCGCAGAAGAAGCTGCCGGGTAATTATGTGCAACCCGGGCCTGTACTGGTTGAGCCAGATAAATCATGTGGCCTGCAATTGCCATGGGAGCCCAATGATAAGAGGCCCTTGATTTACCTTAGCCTGGGCAGTAGTGGTGAAGCTGTACCACTGGATTTCCTGACCAGCCGGCTGGCTGATCAGTACCGTTTTGTTGTTAGTGGAAAGAAAAAACCACCCGAAGCAGAGCATGTACATTATCAGCCATTTGTTTGTTTCTCAGATATCGCAAATCAAATTTCCCTGTTCATCTCTCATGGGGGGAACGGTTCCATATATCAGGCTCTGAGTGTGCCTGTACCAATGCTGATAATCCCTGCCTTTTTTGAACAGGAATGGAATGCTCACCGTGTGACAAAGACAGGAATAGGGCAGGTTTTGTACCCGGATGCTACACCAGGTGATGTGATGGTTGCAGTTGAACAGGCAATAAGAAAACAAATCCCCGAAATAAGCCGCGATTTGCACAGGGAAATTCAACCCGGATACACGAAAATTAACATCCGGCAGGCTGTTCTTACCTGGTATGAACAAATATATGCATTTACTTTCTGATTGTGAGAAAGTTTTGTATATTCATGCCTGAAACTAAATCTTACCAATTATGAACAACAAATTCACACAATTCATTGCTCCTGTTCTCAAAACAGTTGATGACGGAGATTTTTTTAGAAAACCAATGTCATGGCTATACTTCCTGATGGCCATCATTAACTTGCTGATTCCTTTATTTATACTATATAAGGGTATCGATAGTGGTGTGTTTAGTGGTGGTGCCAAATGGGTTTTTGGTTTTATTCTCATCTGGTTGTTTTTAGCTGCTGCATGCTGGGTCGGTTTCCAGATTTGGTGGGACCGCAAAGACAAGGTTACAACCACCTCAGGTGAAGGGGATGAGTTTGTAAGTACACCTGTATTTACACACTTCCTTAAAACCTTTGGAGAGTGGTTTGGTAGCTTTTATGCCATTTCCGGTTTTGGTATTGCTCTGATTGGCTCAATTTTCCTTAGCGGTGGCAGTATCCCCGGCCTTGATATGATTGGTGGGGGATGGTTAAACATTATCATTAATCCACTTCTAGGTTATCTTATCATTGTTTTGTTTCGCTTTGTGGCTGAACAGGCCAGAGCGCTTGTGCAGATTGCTAACAACACAAAGAAATAGGCCATTTCTTTAGAACTTAACGCCCGGTTATTTTTAGCCGGGCTTTTTGTTTGCCTCGAATGCAACACATCCGACAGTTTGAAAGAGAACTGTGCAACCTAACCGGAACGAAGGCAATGCAAAGCCAGGAGCGTTGCTCATAACGGTATGGTTGCATAAAGAGACAATGCCCCGTAGCCGGATGCAACCAACTGTTAAAACGGATGTGATACAGTACCGGATTGTTTGATTTTTGCAATACAGAAATTCGATTGGTGAATACTGCCGGTGCAATCTGCTTAAAGCTGTGATATCAAATCGTAATAATAAAAGGCTTATTACCGTAGCAACTGAATCATTTGAATCTGGCTGGTTTGCATTGGAAATTCAGTGTCAAGGCCGGATCCATCAAACATCAGTGCTTAAAAAGCCTGAAAGCAACCTGGTATTACTGAAACTGCTGAAAAATGCATGTTATTCCATTTGTTTAACAATGTTATTCTATAATAATTAAATGAAAAAGAAATCATGAGGGCATATAATGTAGCTTATTATGTGCGATAACCACTCCGCATCCACTAATTTTATAAACCTGCTACACTCTTTTCCCGTATATTTACATACACTAAACAAAGGTAATGACACATCGGATAACAAAGAATACTGCTTTTAAAGTGGCTGCTGTTTTTTTTATTTTCGCAGCATTGTGGATATTTCTGTCTGATTATCTCGTGGCAGTTATATTTAAAAATCCTGACACCATCACAAGCTATCAGACGATTAAGGGTATACTATTTGTTTTGGTAACCACATTGTTGATATATTATCTGGTTCACAGAGAGATACGACGTAAAAATCAGATGATAAAATTTTTAAACAAAAGTGAACACTGGTATAATTTAATGCTGTCAAATATCCCCAGGGTGGATGTGTTGATGTTTGATCCGGATGCGCGTGTGATTCTGGCTCAGGGAAAAGAGCTCGCACGCTATGGTATTAACCTGGACAGCGTACAGGGCTATCAGGTAAGTGAAGTGCCGTTAACCCGACAAACCCAGGATTTTTTCCAGCCCCGGTTAAAAAAAGTTCTCGGCGGCGAAAGAATAAGCGATCTGTATAAATTCGAAGGGGAGACCTATCAGGTTAGAGGTGTACCTTTGAAAAATGAAAAGCATCAGGTTTTTGCCGGATTGATTGTGATTATTAATGTAAGCGAGGAACATCGGCTAATTGAAGACCTTAGATTCAGGAAAAAAGAGTACGAGAAACTGTATCACGATTTTTATGAACAGAATGAAGTGCTCAAGGATAAAAATTACCAGTTGGATTTGCTTAACAGAAGACTGGAACAGGCCAAAGAAGAGGCTGAGGAAAGCGACCGGCTGAAATCGTCATTCCTTGCAAACATGAGCCATGAAATACGTACCCCCCTGAATGGTCTGATTGGATTTTCCCAGATTCTATCGGAGGAGAGGTTAAGCCATCAGGAAATAAAACAATATGCTGATATGCTTAATCGCAACGCTACCCAGTTGCTTAAGATTATTGAAGACCTTTTGACCATCTCCAGCCTGGAAACCAAACAGTATAAATTTGAGTATGAAGATTGCTCGCCTTTACGGGTTTTTAAACGAATTGTTTCATTGGTAAGCAATAAAATTCTCGACTCGGGTAAAAACCTTCAGATTGAAGACACCTTTGATGAATCACTCAAAGATCTAGTTGTCAGGTGCGATAAGCCAGCATTTTTAAAGGCCGCGAACAGTGTTGTTGATAATGCAATTAAGTACAGCCCGTTTGATGCCACCATCAGCATTGAAATGTTCCGAGAAAATGGTGTATTTTGTCTTTCCGTTGCCGATCAGGGCCCTGGTATTCCCGCCGGAAAAAAAGATGAGATTTTTAAACGCTTCACACAACTTAACCGTAGTCTTAATTCACCGGATAGTGGAAACGGTTTGGGTTTAACAATAGCCCTTGCCATTATGAAAGAAATGAAAGGGAATGTGACTGTTGAATCCAATCCCGGTGAATACAGCATTTTTAAATTATGCCTGCCTTTAAAAACACAAGATACTGATCAGAAAACTACCACTATGCAAAATACTGTTTCTAACCAAAAAGGGAAATATAAAATCCTGATTGTCGAAGATATTAAAGATAACTTTATCCTGCTCAAGGCTTACCTGAAAGAATTTAATGTAGAGTTGTTAAATGCTTCTTCCGGTCAGCAGGCACTGGATTTAATCACCAAACATGATGACCTGGACGTCATTATGATGGATATCCGATTGCCGGATTATGATGGCATGAAACTTACACGTGAAATCCGCGCCATGAATTACCAGGGGCCAATCATTGCTCAAACCGCTTATGCCAATACCGAGGATGAGCACAAGTGCATAAATGCAGGATGCAATGAATACATTGCCAAACCCATCCTGAAAAAAGACTTCCTGAACAAGCTATCACAGTTTATTGAACTGAAAAAGACCGATTAATTACACTTTAAGGAGATATTGACGGCTTACAGGCCCTTCGTTGAACAACAAATCCAGTGTGCTCAGATTGGGTATAAAGCCAAAACGCTCACTAAAAACCTGCATGTATGTTTCAGGATGAAATCCCTTATCATTACCTGATTTTTGAGGCTTGGGATGTATCTTGTTACGGAAATCATCTCCCTTAGGGCTTTTTTTCCAGTTCTGAGTTAGTGCCGGATTTTTAGTGTCATCAAGCAGCCGGATTAGGGTGTTCAGAATCTTCATGTTAAGATCAAACAAAAAAACGGGCTTTCTGGTAAATAACTGCCGGATATCATCATAATAAAAATCAAAAAACGGAGCAGCTGCATAAGCTGTTTCTATGCTACGGCGGTGTACCCCCTGCCATGACTCGGAGTAATCAATGCGTACCGAGCAAATGTCTTGTCCTGGTGAGCGACCACTGATCACAGGTACGCTGAGACTTTGTATCCCGTTTGGCCCGGAAATTCTGCAGCGGTTCCGGTATGATTGTTTTTCATAGTGTTCATGAGCTTCAATGAATACATGTTTTGCCTGCAGGAGCTTGCTCATGTACTGGATCGGTGGAAAATATGCCGTGCTCAGGTAAACGTTATTTTGCATGTTGCCATGTTTTTTTCCCCAGGATATGATCAGCCGGTATAAACCCCATGTGTCTGGAATCATTCCCATCATCGCGGTTGTCATCAAGAACAAAATAGTAATCCTGTTCAGGAACAAAGGTTGTGGCTTCTTCGCCATCGAGATAGATTTTCCTGTTGTTTACATACATCTGATGCCCTTCATATACCGAGATAAGACGCTGATACATTTTATAGTTTTTGTAATTCAGATTTACCGGCTGGCCGCTTTTTGGAACAACAAGAGGCCCGAAATAACTTTCATTCCATGGAAAAAACCGGGATTGTGGAAATATACCTTCCTGCCGCTGGCCTCTTAGCTGGCTTAGCTGTCTTACGGTAATAACTTCATCATTACGCTGAATGGCAGCAGCATCCGACGGGGTAGTATGAAATTCCCAGGCCATACCATCAATCACTTCGGACAAATAATGAATGGGTTGTTTTTCGAGTGATTTCGGGTCAAATCCCTTATGGGCACTCAGTCTGTATTTATAATAACGTTTGGAAGGGCTGTTTGCCCGCACGTTATTCAGGTACACCACTTTATTATCTATGGTTAATGTGTCACCGGGGAAACCCGCAAGCCGCGATACCCTGACAGGCTTTTTGCTTATTTCCTTATCCGCTAATTCAGGAGAATGGTATGCAATGACATCCCATCTCTGTATGTTGGCAGGTTTACTATGTCTGATAAGGATTTTGTGTCCTTTATCATAGGCAGGCAGCATGGTATTATCGCTTACCTGTACGTATAAAAAATTTGTTAATAAGACCACCACCGCAATCCCAATTATACCACCAGCGATTAGTATCCATAACCATCGTTTCATTTGATATTACTTTACGGTATTAAACAGGCGATTCCACCGGATGTTTTTGGGGAATGAATCCTCTTTATCGAGGGATAACCATATAAAGGCAGCTTTGCCAACCACATGATTTTCGGGGACAAATCCCCAGAACCTGCTGTCTGCAGAGTTATGCCGGTTATCTCCCATCATCCAGTAATAGTTCATTTTAAACGTGTAGCTGTCAGCTTCCTCACCATTGATCATGATGGTATTGCCATCTACTTCAAGATCGTTTTTCTCATAATAATCAATGATTCGCTCATACAGAGGCAGGTTATGTGTGGTCAGCTTGATTTTAGCCCCTGCTTTTGGTACGTACATCGGTCCAAACCAGTCCTCATTCCAGTTATAGTCACTGTCATGTGGGAAAATGCGGTAATTGCGGATCCCATCAGCTTTGGTTAGCCTGGTGACGCTGTTAACAAATGGAATATTTTTCACTTTTTGATAATTTTCATTTGTCAGGGGCATAATATAGGTTCTGCCCTGATGCCGGATGTCACGTTGTGCAATATCAAGCCGGTGAAGAGTACGTGTTGTCAGGGTAGTGCCATCGGTGATTACTTCGTAATTGTACTGAATCCCTTCAAAATGTTTTTGAGGTTTCCCGTTAATAAACACCTGACCATTTCTGATTTCAAGGCTATCACCGGGCAAGGCAACACATCGTTTAATGTAATTCTCGCGTTTGTCTATCGGGCGTTCTGTAATGGTATAATGATTCCTCACCCAATTTCTTGCGGTTTCATAATATGCTTTATCTGATCGGGTTTTACGACCGCCCTTGATATCCATGATCTTAAATTCGCGGGATTTAACCCGGATAATATCGTAATATCCCTGTGATTGATTTTCCAGGCACACGGTATCACCTGTGGGATAATTAAAAACCACAACATCATTGCGTTTTATCTTGCCAAAACCTGCCATCCGTTCATAGGGATTTTGTATCCAGGTGGTAAAGGATTTTTTTGTTTTGCTCAATGGCAGGGTGTGGTGAACAAAAGGAAATGAAATTGGTGTCATCGGCTTTCTGGGACCATACGCTACCTTGCTAACAAACAGATAATCACCAACCATCATGGATTTTTCCATTGAGGATGTAGGAATGGTAAACGCCTCAAAAAAGAAAGCCCGTATGAATGAAGCAGCAATGACAGCAAAGATTATGGCATCTACCCACTCAAGCGTTTTGCGTTTGAACTTGGGCATATCTTTGTCCTTTCGTGGTTTCCAAAACGCCCAGCGCACATATTTTGTCAGGTAAATATCGATAATCAGCAGCTCACCAAACAACCACCAATAATTGCCAAGCCAGATAACAAACAGCAAATAAGCAATGCTTACAATGCTGAATTTAACGTATTTGTTTTTGAATAGTTTTTTCACAACGCTTAGATTTTATGATAATGACAACATATCTTTCATTGAATAAATGCCGGTTTTGCCCTGAATATATTCAGCAGCCATTACCGCACCAAGTGCAAAGCCATTGCGGCTTTTGGCATGATGTTTTAGTTCCAGGTAATCGACATCGCTATCAAACCGCACGATGTGTTCCCCGAATATCTCGCCCTCACGGATTGAGGTGATAGGAAGCTTACCTGGTTCTTTTTTTTCATTGGTTTTGTACCAGCCTTTGATGTTTTTGTTCACCGATGCAATGCCTTCAGCAAGGCTGATTGCTGTACCACTCGGAGCATCTTTTTTGTGTATATGGTGTGTTTCTTCTATGGAGCCATTGTATTGATTAAACTGCTCCATGATTGATGCGAGCTTTTTATTCATGGCAAACAGAATGTTAACGCCGATGCTGAAATTTGAAGCATAAAAAAAGCTGCTGTTTGCTTTTTTACATGTGTTTATGACATCCTCATAGTGATCCAGCCAGCCTGTGGTGCCGGAAACAACCGGAACTTTCCGTTCAAAAGCATGCTTGAAGTTTTCCACAGCCGCATTTGGTTGAGTGAATTCAATAGCTACATCAGAGTCCATGAACGCTTCAGAATCAAAATTCTGATTGCTGTCCTGATCAATTTTTGCCGTGATGGTATGGCCTCTTTCCTTTGCAATGGATTCGATGGTTTTTCCCATTTTGCCGTATCCGATAATGGCTATTTTCATAGTGAATTTTTTGTAAAAATAAGAAAATGTAAAGATTAAGCATTTAAAAATGCCTTTATTCCTTAACAAAACGTCAATTCAGGAATTTTATTGAAAAAAAAAGCCCCTGATTTTACAGAGGCTTACTTGTTAGAGAAAAGAATTTATTTTTTAACCATCTTAACAATGGCTTCAAAAGCTTTGGGATCGTTCATTGCAAGGTCAGCCAGTACTTTCCTGTTAAGCTGAACATCTTTTTTGTGTACCAAACCCATAAACTGGGAGTAGGAGAGACCGTGTGTGCGGGCAGCTGCGTTAATGCGCTGAATCCACAGGCGACGGAACATGCGTTTTTTGTTACGGCGATCACGGTAGGCGTAAGCCAATCCTTTTTCGTAAGCGTTTTTGGCTACGGTCCATACATTTTTTCTGGCTCCGAAATAACCTTTGGTCTGCTTAAGGACCTTCTTTCTTTTAGCCCTGGCGGCTACTGCATTTACACTTCTTGGCATAATTTTTTCATTTTACTGTTTAGCGTCCGTTTTCCAACGGATCTTTCGGCTAAACAAGGTTAATACTGAAATTTAAATCATTAAAAGAAACTTACTTCATTCTCAACTGGCGTTTGATGTTTTTCTCATCAACTTTTTCTACAGTTGTGTATTTCCCGAGCCTGCGTTTACGCTTTTTTGACTTTTTGGTCAAAATGTGGCTCTTGTAAGCATGTTTTCTTTTAATCTTTCCGCTGCCGGTTACCTGAAACCGTTTTTTAGCACCGGCTTTTGTCTTCATCTTAGGCATATACCACGAGTTTTAGTTAATTCTTACTTACTTTTCTTTGTTTTTCGGGGGGACATCAGCATGATCATCCGTTTCCCTTCCAATTTGGGTAACTGATCAATTTTAGCTACGTCCTCAAGGTCCTGTGCCAGTTTAAGCAAAAGAATTTCACCTTTTTCCTTAAATAAAATCGTACGGCCTTTAAAAAACACAAAAGCTTTTACTTTTGCACCGTCTTTAAGGAATTTCTCAGCGTGTTTCAGCTTAAACTCGTAATCATGATCATCCGTGTTCGGGGTAAACCGAATTTCTTTTTGTACCATTTTCACAGCGTTGGCTTTCATTTGCTTCTGCCGTTTTTTCTGATGGTACAGAAATTTCTGGTATTCTGTTGCTTTGCAAACCGGCGGATCTGCCTTGGGCGATATTTCCACAAGGTCCAATCCCATGTCATTAGCTATTTTTATAGCATCACGGGTATCATAAATCCCTGGCTCGTTGATGTTATCACCAACTAAACGAACAGCTCTTGCTCTGATTTCTTCATTTATCCTGTAGGATAAGCTGTCTTTCCTTTTGGATGGTCTTTTTTTCCTTCTTATGGCTAGGTCCTCCTCAATTCTGTTTTTTATTCGTATTTAATTTCATTTTTCACTTCCTGATTAATCATATCCGCAAATGATTCAATTGACATGGCTCCCTGATCACCCTGGCCTTGCTTTCTTACTGAAACCGATTGGTTTTCAGCTTCTTGCTCGCCAACAATAAGCAGGAAAGGTATGCGCTTTAATTCATTATCGCGTATCTTTCTGCCAATCTTCTCATTGCGATCATCAATCAGGCTGCGAATATCGTAATTTTTCAGCAATTTCGAAACTTTTTTTGCATAATCATTGAATTTATCGCTGATAGGCAATATAACAGCTTGCTCAGGAGTCAGCCACAACGGGAATTTACCTCCGGTGTGTTCAATCATAACGGCAACAAAGCGCTCCATCGAACCAAAAATAGCCCGGTGAATCATAATTGGTTGATGATTTTCGTTGTCACTGCCTTTGTATTCCAGGTTAAAGCGTTCAGGCAAGTTGTAATCAATCTGTACTGTGCCCAGTTGCCAGTCTCTGCCCAATGCATCTTTTACGATAAAGTCTAGTTTAGGACCGTAAAAAGCAGCTTCGCCTGTTTCCACAACGGTTTTAAGCCCTTTTTCATCAGCAGCTTCAATTATTGCCTTTTCCGCTTTGTCCCAGTTCTCATCTGTTCCGATGTACTTGTCGTGATTGTCAGGATCACGCAGAGATACTTGTGATGTGAAATCTTTGAAATCAAACAATTTGAAAATGTACAGAACCAGATCGATGATGGCTTTAAATTCATCTTTTAATTGATCAGGACGGCAGAATACATGTGCATCATCCTGAGTAAAACTCCTGACACGTGTAAGACCGTGTAGTTCACCATGCTGTTCATATCTATAAACTGTTCCAAATTCTGCCATGCGAACAGGAAGATCCTTGTAGGAGTACTGTTTAAAATTGTACATCTCTACATGGTGAGGACAGTTCATGGGTTTTAACATAAACTCTTCACCTTCCTGTGGTGTGGTGATCGGACGGAATGAATCTTCAGCGTATTTGTAATAATGGCCTGATGTTTTGTACAGCTCAACGTTTCCAATGTGTGGCGACATTACCATATCATAGCCGCGGGTTTTTAGTTCTTTTTTCAGAAAATCTTCCAGCCGCTGACGTAGGGCTGCGCCTTTTGGCAGCCATAAAGGCAGGCCCATGCCAACCTTGGGTGAGAATGTGAACAATTCCAGCTCACGTCCAAGTTTGCGGTGATCCCGCTCCCTGGCTTTTTCAAGCATCTCAAGATACGCTGTTAGCATTTTTTGCTTGGGAAAGCTGATACCGTATATGCGTGTGAGTTGTTTGTTGTTTTCATCTCCCCGCCAGTATGCGCCGGCAACATTAAGCAGCTTAACGGCTTTGATCAGACCGGTGTGGGGGAGGTGCGGACCGCGGCAAAGATCGGTGAAGTTACCCTGGGTGTAAAAGGTAATTGTACCGTCCTCCAGTTCACTGATCATTTCAACCTTGTATTCATCGCCTTTTTCTTTATAATATCTAAGGGCTTCTTCTTTCGGAATTTCCTTACGCACATATGGATTTTTCTGGCGTGCAAGTTCGATCATGGCTTTTTCAATTTTCGGAAAATCATTTTCTGAAATGATTTTACCTTCGGGCAAATCCACATCGTAATAAAAACCATTGTCAATGCTGGGGCCTATAGCGAGTTTAATTCCCGGGTATAGTTTTTCCAGGGCTTCTGCCATCAGGTGAGCGGATGAGTGCCAGAATGCAAGTTTGCCTTCTTTGTCATCAAATTTGTGGAGAACAATTTCGGCATCCTTCTCAATCGGGCGCATCAAATCCCACACATCACCGTTAACCGTAATTGAGACAACCTCCTTAGCCAGGCGTGGGCTTATGCTTTTGGCTATATCCATGCCGGTAATTCCGGCTTCATATTCTCTGACACTTTTATCTGGTAGTGTTATGTTTATCATGCTGTACAAATTTATTTTCACAAAAATAGGAATGTTTGAGCTAAACTGCAAACCGGCCTTTAATGTTCAGGTACGGAAATAAAAAAAGCCCGGAAAAAATCCGGGCTTTCTTGTTATAAGAGTGCTTGCTTATTTAATGATAAGCTTTTCAACTTTGGTCGTTTCACCAGATGTGAGTTTGATTGTGTAAACTCCTGGTGCAAGTGTACTGACATCAACACGTTCGGTGTGATTGCCTTTTGAATCAACAGAGGCATTGGTAATAACTTTACCATCAGCAGAAACGATTTCATACGTAAAGCCGTTGGCTGAGTTGGCTGTCAGGTCAAATATTCCCTCGTTCGGATTCGGGAATACTGAGAAGTTAAAACCATCTTCCGGATTAATTCCAACGTTGGTGTATACTGATATGTACCAGTCTTTGGTTGTAACACCATCTTCCGCATGTACAGTATAGATGACAGGATTCTCATCACTGCCCTGGAAGTTGTTGGTGGATACGCCACTTTCCTGTTCGGTTACACCGAAATAGGCTGTGGCTCCTTCTGAAAGTACAAATTCAGGTGTTAATGCAGACAGATCATGCCCGGTAGGCATAACTACATCAACGGTTGCATCCTCAGAGGATATGTATGAACTAAGTTGATCAGGTATCATGAATACTTCGATCTCAGCTTCTGAACTTGGAATGTGTTCATAGATATGAACGTCATCAATGCTCCATGTCCATGCCTGTGTTCCACCATCGTTATAGTTCCATTTGATTTTAACGTTGGAGTAACCGGCTGCTTCGCTGGTAATGACGTAAGAAGCGGTATTCGGACTTGATTCTGAACCCTGATCGCTGTTGTGCATGTCCACCTGCTGCCAGCTAACACCGCCATCATTGCTGATCATAACTGTAGCTGAATCACTGGTGAAATTGTTGTAATGATGTTCAAATTCAAGGAAAATGGTTCCGTTAGTATTTGAACTCATATCAATTCCATTGGTGATAAGATCAGCGTTGGTTGTAGCACCAATACCAGCAGCACCATCGTCAATTTGCATATAACCATCATCTCCGGTTGTACTGCCAAGAGCACCATCTGTCATGTATGTCCACTGAGCACCACCTGAACCATTGTCAACAATTGTCCATGAATCCGGCATGCCGGAACCAAAGGATTCCTCAATTGGCAAGGTGTCCGGAACAGGCGTAACATTAAGTATTGATTGATCGCTGCCAAGCAGGATACGAGTTGCCGGATCGTCAAATTCGGTGTCGTAGGCTGTAATTGCACTTACAGTCATCGGATACATACCGATATCAACAAGTCCGTTAACTTTCAATGTAACGACTTCATCAACTTTGGTGTTTAGAGCAGGACGTGCCATACCGGATACATTGCTCATCCAGTAAGATGTGGTTGTACCATCGGAAACGATTTGTCCGATGTTGGTACCGTCAATTTCCACATCAACAGTAACACCTGTTGGCAGTGGGTTTGTCAACTCTAACATATAATCTGACAGCAGGTTGGTGTCAAGGCTGTCATGGAAAGGTGTTGGATAGTTAACAGTATAATCCACAACGCGTTCCTGATCATCACCTTCTACCCATGAGATACTTGCCGGATCTGCAGTGACAGTTGTGCTGTCAATTGCTTCGTTGAGGGCAATCTCATCGGGTGTCATGATGTTGAGTGAGAAGTTATCGACAAAGAGATCGTTGTCTGCATTGGATTCGGTACTTTCACCGTACAGAGCGATTTTTACCAAACCAGTGTAACCGGTAAGCATAATCTCAACATGTTCACCATCCATTGGGATGTCGTTGTAAACATATTCAGAACCCTGGTTGTCCCACATGCGCAGAACGCCAGCTTCTTCCCAGGTAACACCTGCATCTTCTGAAATGATAACGGCAAATTTGTCGTCATCACCGTCCATTTCAGCCGGAGCATTGTTACTCCAATCAGTCAATGCCAGGTCAAACTCAAGTTTAACCGGGTTTGTTCCATCCCCAAGCTCAATTGGTGAAGTAATCAGCCATTCATCCCTGTTAGTGTAATAAATATTAAGCTTAGCACATTCAGTGTTTGAAGTGTTGTTGGCAAAATCATCACTTGTCCACAAGCTGCTTGTGCCTTCAAGTGTGATAGGATCCTGCAACAAGGCTTCTGCTTCACTCCAGAATGGAGGCGGTACATCACCATCATCAAATGTGACAAGGGTGTCGGGATACATGGTTGCATCCAGGCCTTCTCCTGAAAGTGGTACAAGGTATGTGTTTGCTGCAGAATCAGTAAACTGTATGCTCGCTTCATGGAGGCCTTCAAAAGAAGGTGAGAAGGTAACATCAACAGTCATATTGTCATCAACAGCGTTAGTTATTGTATCAGGTAGTGGGTCGTTGATGGTCAGATTAAAGTCGGCTGCATTTGTGCCCACGATTTCTGCAGTATCAATAACCAGATTACCAACACCAACGTTTCTGACAGTTACGGTCTGGGCTGGTGAGGTTTCGCCAAGGGCAAATGTGCCAAAGATTACCTCATCAGGATTGGCAGAGAATACCGGAGTTGTAGGAATCTCTTCCCATACAACGTTGTCAATATTGATGTAGTCATACGTGTCAACCCATTCGGCTTTAAAACCAATGTAATATGTACCTGTTGGTGATAGGGA
Organism: uncultured Bacteroidales bacterium; assembly: GCA_964418565.1. Classification (GTDB taxonomy): domain Bacteria; phylum Bacteroidota; class Bacteroidia; order Bacteroidales; family ML635J-15; genus JAQIBY01. Next base: position 29,441 of record CAYQMB010000026.1, read on the forward strand.
TGAAAGATCAACAGTATACTCTACATAATCACCAGTCATTGTAAGCGTGTCGGCAGGCTGGAATGTAGAGGGGTCGCTATTATCAGTGAGGATTCCTACGATCAACATGTTGTCTACATATCCATCAGCCCAAAAACGAATTCGCGTATCCAAAGGATCAAGCGATGTTGGAGGTGTGATCAGGAAATAATCTCCGGTATCATCATTGCCGTTGTATATTTCTACCGAGTTTGGCTCTGACATAGCTGTATAGCCCTCTGTTTCAATATTGGCAGAGGATGAAGTTGTATTCAATATACTACTCCAGCCAAGTGTGAGCTCAGGTACGGTGGTTGTTGCCGGATCATCAAAATACTCATCCCACGGGATGGCATAGATGGTAGCATCGTAACCGACACCACTTAACATCACTGAATCAAGTCCTTCACTGTGATCGAAATACACTTTAGCAGTCATTGTGCCATCTGCATCAGGATTAAAGTTGCAAATGAGATCAATTGCATCTGCCTGGTCGTTTGTCATTTCTACCGGGAAGGTTGGTATATTCTCAATTGAGAATTGTGTCGGATTCGTACCACCCAAATAAATATTGTTGATGGTTATGGTGTCAATACCGGTATTCTGAACCATGAAAGATTCTGATGCGGTATCTGATACG
>CAYQMB010000027.1:0-23023 GCA_964418565.1 uncultured Bacteroidales bacterium
TGCATCTGAGCTTTTACCATGGAATAATTTTCAATTTCCGGAGCCGGTGTAACATCGGTTACTTTGTACACAAATACAGCGTTGTTGCCTTCCATGGGGCCATCAATGGTTCCGGGCTCCATATACGCTGCCCGGCCTATGAGTTTGGGCTCAATGCCAAGGCGTGGTACGGAAAATGAGCTGAAACTGATGTTTTTAGCTGTATCCACACGTACACCCATTGCTGAGGCTACGCTTGAGAGGTCCTTGCCGCCTTCCAGTGCCTTGTTGAAATCAGCAATGAAGGTTTCGGCTTTCTTCTTTTTCAGAACAATCTGTTCCACCTGATCTTTCACCTGTTCGAAATCAGCCAGTCCTTCTTCCTGTACCGCATTCAGTTTTGCAACCACAAAACGGTCACCGGACTCAAACACATCTGAAACCTCACTTTTTTCAGCCTGATATGCCCAGCGAATAATATCGCGTGAGTATTCAAGGCCGCTGATGTTTTGATCATTTTCTTTCAGGCCTGAAGCGATTTTCTTAACCAGGCGGTTTTCAACCACGGCTTCATCAAACGTTTCGGCTGTGTTGTTTTTATCGGCAAAACGGCTGGCGTCTGCATACGTCTTCTGGTATGTATCATTTGTGTAGGTAATGTCTTTTGTCACAATGGCGAGTTGAGCCTGCTTTTCTTCCGCTGTCTGCTCATTTACCTTAATAAGGTGTACACCAAATTGTGTTTCAACAACGGTGAGGTCACCCTCTTCGCCATAAAAACATGCATCGTTAAAGGGTTTTACCATCTGGCCGGGGCCAAACCAACCCAGGTCACCGCCACGGCTGGCAGAACCATCCTGGCTGTATTGCTGAGCAAGGGCTGCAAAGGGTGCTCCACCTTCAATAACGCCTTTGAGGCTGTCAATGGTTTGCTGAGCCTGTTCCAGCGTTGTGGTGGAATCGGGGCGAATCAGAATGTGACTGGCTTTTACAGAATCCGGTACGGTTTCAACACCAACCAGTTTGAACATCATGTAGGTGCTGTCTGTCTTGATGATATCGGAAATAAAACCGGGTTCTTTTTCCAGTACATTCTCACCGTATTCACCGGGAATCTGTTCGGCAGTAAAGTACTGCTTGTTGATAAGATCATCCGAATGCAACTGCACAAAACCACGGTTGTCATCTGCATTGGAAAAACGGGTTTTCAGATTTTCAAGTTCGGTTTTGAGTTTTGCACTGTCTTTCGCACTTGGCGTGATGTTAAAGACTACGTATTCAATCTCACGGGTGGTTTCTTCATTCTGAAACATGTAGTGGTGATCATCATAGTAAGCCTCTAAGTCGGATTCTTTAACCTCTACTTCCTCGTCGGGCAGGGTTTTGAATGCCTTGCTGACATAAGCAAAATTCACCTTCCGGTTTTTGTTTGTGTATTCATCTTTTGCAAGCGGTGACGGGGTATAAATGCCTTTTTTGATCAAATTTTCGTATTTTTTGTTGATCCTGTCCCTGCGTATACTTTTCTTAAAGTAATCCGCAATGATTTTAAAGCGCTGATCCTGGCTGGCCTGAGAGAAAAACTGTTGCACATAGGCTGTGTCAAGCTGCCCGGTTTGGGGGTTGGCAAAATTCTGCTGAATAATGGGATGGATATCTGAGCCGTACAGCATGTTTTCCATTTCATTTTCACTGACACCTATGCCAAGCTCTTCAATGCTTTCAGCCAGCATATACTCGTTCAGTAATTCCTGCCATACACTTTGGCGGATATCATTGCGCGTTTGCTCGTCTAGGCTGGAAGTTTGCTGTGCTTCTTTTACAAAGTTGGTAACTTCTTCAAGACGCCTCTGATATTCAGTGTACGGAATATCCTGTCCGTCAACTTCTGCAATATCCGTTTCCTGTTTATTGAACAGGCCTTCAAATGTTGAAGGATCTACAATAAATAAAAACAGCGCGACACCAACAAAAATGATAATCAATACGCCTGCTCTGTTTCTGATTTTCTGTAATACTGCCATTATTCTTTTTGTTTGATTGTTAGTAAATCCTAAATTAGGGCACGAATATAATAATTTTATAAGATTTAAAGGGTAGGTTTCTTATTAAAAAGCTTTTTTGTAATTTCAAAAGCTCAAACAGACAGTAATGAAACAGGAAATTGTCATTGATATTGGAAACAATCAGGCCAAAGTCGGAATCTTTCGTAATTCTGAACTCTTGCATGTTATGCGCGTATCAGCAACACTGAAAGATATTCCTCAAAAGTGGATTGGTATGCATTATAATGCTGCGCTTGTATCATCTACCGGAAGTGAAAGCCGGATACCGCATGAAAAGCTCAGGGAAATATCAGGTGATATGCTGTATTTTTCTTCTGATTTCCCTTTTCCCCTGAATATTGAAAATTCCACACCCAAAACATTGGGTGCTGACAGAAAAGCTGCCTGTGCCGGTGCAGCAAGCCTTTTTCCCGGAAGCCCGGTGCTTGTTATTGATGCCGGTACGGCCATCACCTACGATCTGCTTTCGCCCGACCGTAGCATGAAAGGCGGTAACATCTCTCCGGGCCTGCAAATGAGATTTGATGCTTTACACAATTATACCGGACGTTTGCCGTTGTTACATGCAGAAAAGATGAATGAAACGCTGGGTAAATCCACTGCAGAATCCATACAAAATGGCGTTCAGTTTGGTTTGTTCAGTGAAATTGAGGCATATATTGAGATGCTTGAAATGCAGCATAACAACCTGAAAATCGTTATTACAGGTGGGGACGCTGGTTTTTTGGCTGATCGCTTAAAAAATAGCATCTTTGTGGAGCCAAATCTCGTTTTGATTGGTCTGTACAGAATTTTGAATAACTATGTGGAAAAATATTAAATGGCTGAGCCTTGCTGTGATTATGATCACAGCCGCACTGAGTGGGAATGCACAAAACAACGCAGGATCTCCGTATACACGGTATGGTCTGGGAGATTTGATGAGCAGGAGTTTTGGTGACAGCCGAGCTATGGGAAATACAAGCCTGGCAATGCGAAACGGTAACAAACTGTATATCTCAAATCCGGCATCATACACCAGCATTGATTCCCTGCATTTTATTATGGAAGTTGGCGTTAGTGGTGCGTTTAAGCGCTTAAGCTCCGGATCATCGGATGCAACCGCCGATCTCTACAACATGAATCTGGATTACCTGGCTTTCGGTTTTCCGGTAACAAACTGGTGGGGTGCCTCACTGGGTGTAATGCCATATTCCAGCGTTGGTTATGATCTGGTGACAAGCGAAACGAATCTGGGCTACACCACCGATTACATTTATAAAGGTTCCGGCGGATTAAGCCAGGCATACATCGGAAACAGTTTTTCCCCCATAAAAAACCTGTCTCTTGGTTTTAATTTTAATTACATGTTCGGCAATATCCATCAGGAAAATGCTGTTGAATTCGATGGTGACACCGAAGACGGACTGATCAATATTACCCGGGAAAACACCATGTATGTCAGCGACTTTTATCTGACAGCAGGCGCCCAATATGTCTGGGATATCTCAGAAAGCAACAGCCTGACACTTGGTCTGAACTGGGAGATGAACAGCAAACTGAACGCAAAACGGACACTGCTTGTCACAAATGCACTTAGTACAGCTTCGGATGTCGTGGCGGATACCATTGCGTATGAAAAGGAAACCGAGGGTACCATCAGCCTCCCACAAGGCATTGGTGCAGGTCTTGCATATCACTACAAAGATATTCTGACACTGGCTGCCGATTACTCATGGCAGGACTGGAGCAATACACAGATATTTGATGAGGTTGATTCACTTGGCGTGAGCCAGCGTGTGAGCATGGGAGCTGAGTGGGTCCCCGACGGCAAGTCTGGTCCCGGACTTAATTACGCTGGTAAGGTGAGGTATCGTCTGGGAGCGTATTATGAAGATTCTTACCTGCAATTTAATCAGGGAAATACCCGGATTAACGACTTTGGCATAAGTTTTGGATTAGGTTTACCACTGAAACGTTCTAATACAACATTTAATCTTTCATTGCAGCTTGGTCAGCGCGGAAGCCTTAAAAATGACCTCGTGAAAGAACAGTATGTTATGCTTGGAATGAATTTTAGTTTGTCAGATATATGGTTTATTAAACGAAAATTTGAATAAAATGAAAACAAAAGCATTATTAGTTTGGTTGATATTATTCCTGGGAAGCTCAGCAGTAATGGCTCAGGAAGATGAGAAATTCGGTGATGATCCGGATAAATGCAGAGCAAAATTGTCAACCTACGATCAGTTTTTTAAACAGGGTAGTTATATAGATGCTTACCCCGCATGGAGCTGGTGTCTTAGAAATTGCCCCGCATCCACAAAAAACATTTATATCCAGGGTCCGAAAATTGTTGAGGCCATGATTGATCAGGCTGAAGGTGAAACCAAAGAAGCCTATATTGACACCTTACTGATGATTCATGATCAGCGTACTGAGTATTTTAACCAAAAAGGGGCAAACCTCGGTCGCAAAGCCATTGATATTATGGCGCACAGATCATCTAAAGCGATGAAAGCATACAGATTGTTTGGTGAGGCCATGGAGATTTCAGGCAACGAAACCAGTGCCAATGTCCTCGGGCGGTATATGCAGCTTGCTACCATCCTTGTGCAGAATGATATTATTGATCCCGCTGAAGTAATTCAGATATATGCCGATATTTCCAAAATTCTGGATTATCAGATTAAAAATGAACTTAAAGGTGTCAGCAGAGCTAAAGAGCAAATTGATGGAATGTTGATTAACAGTGGCATTCTTGATTGTGAAAAACTCGAAGAAGTTTTCCGTCCCATTTACGAAAAGAAAAAGGACGATATGGATATGCTGAAAACCATACAGAACATCATGGAAGAAGAAGCGTGTTTCGAATCAGCATTGTATGCGGAAGTTTCTGAGAAAATGTATGAACTTGATAAAAACTCCCACGCTGCCCATGTCCTGGCTCAGTACTTCTTTAAAAACAATCAGTCTGAAAAAGCTGAAAAATATTACAAGGAAGCCATTGAAATGCAGGAGGATGAAAGCAAAAAAGCTGACTTGTATTTCGAGATCGCATTGCTTTACTTTAATCAGATGGACCAGTATACCACTGCAAATTCATACGCACGTAAGGCCATTGGTATCGATCCGAATTACGGAAAAGCCTATAAGCTCATTGCACAGATTTACGCCAGTGTAGCCAGCGACTGTGGTGAAAATGATTTTGAACATCAAACCGTATACTGGGCTGTGGTGGATAAGCTGATCAAAGCGAAAACCGTTTCTCCGGATCTGGCTGAAGAGGTAAACCCAATGATCACAAAATACCGTCAGTATTTCCCCACCAAAAAAGACGCGTTCTTTTATGAAGTTACTGAAGGGGAATCATACACCATCAATTGCTGGATTGGCGAAACCACTACCGTACGCTTTATTCAGTAATAATACCTGAAGCAACGTGAAACCTGCAAACATAGTAAGATATTTTCGCTTCCCGGTTTTTGTACTGGGAAGCGTCTTTTTATTTCTGGCTTGTCAGAATGACCTCAATGAGGTAAAACAACTTACCTTCGAGTCTCAGTTGCCTGCTTTAAAGGTGAACGAAATGCACACCGTGTTAACCGATTCCGGGCGTGTAAGGGTGGTGATGAATGCACCCGTTATGCAGCGTTTTGAACCACAGAATGAGGATGAACAGCCATACGACGAATACCCTGAAGGCTTTATGGTTGAATTTTACAGAAACGATACTGTGGAGTCCCAAATTACGGCCGAATACGGAATATATTACTCAGAAAAAGAATTATGGGAGGCAAAGCGAAACGTCATTGCCCAAAATTACGTAAAACATGAAAAGCTGAATACCGAACACCTGCTCTGGGATATGCGGAAAGAACGCATCTATACGGATAAATTTGTCCGGATAACCACCAGTGATGAGGTGTTTATTGGAACAGGCTTTGAATCCGACCAGAATTTTACAAGCTGGTCAATCAAAAAACCCAAAGGATCATTTGTGATTAACGATGAAGAAGAACAACAAGAACAAACGGCAGGAGCTGACACTAATAATAATTGAATTTCTCTGGCTCGGAATGGCAGCATTTACCCTGATAGCAGGAATTATGAAACTTAACCAGGGAGAATATGCTCAATGGTATGCATGGGTGTTTTTTGTGCTCAGCATCTTGTGTGTGGTTATGTTTTTCATGCGAAGACATTCACGAAAAAACCGACGAAAGCGATCGTAATTATGCAGGAATTACCTTTTATCATTGCAGCGGTTATTTTTTCCGCCTTCTTCTCAGGGATGGAAATTGCTTTTGTTACATCCAATAAACTCCGACTGGAAATCACGAAAAAACAAAACACCCTGAGCGCCAGGATTCTTACGCATTTTACCGAAAACCCGTCCCGCTACATTACCACCATGCTGGTTGGTAACATGATAGCTCTGGTACTCTACGGCATCATGATGGCTAAACTTATGGAGCCCGGTCTGATGCAGTTTACCAACGGACATGCCGGATACACCATTTTGCTGGAAATATTGCTGGCCAGCTTAATTGTGCTGCTTACCGCCGAATTTTTACCCAGAATCCTCTTCAGAGTCATCAGCAATGCTGCCCTTAATTTCTTTGCTTTTCCACTGGCCTTTTTTTATTACCTGTTTTACCCGCTTGTGCAGTTTAGCCTGTGGCTTTCATCTCTGGCAGGCAGACTTTTTGGGGTGGATACAAATGAAGCAGATCGCGTGGAAGTACTGAGCAAAACCGATCTGGAAGAGTTTGTGCATCAGGATGATGATGATGCCGGGCAGCCCGATTCCACCATTGATAAAGATCTGAAAATCTTCAAAAATGCACTTGATTTTAGTGATATCCGGCTGCGCGAATGCATGGTGCCCAGAACAGAAATGGTTGCTGTGGAAGTGTCTGCCGATATCAACGAGTTAACGCAGGCTTTTACCGAGTCTGGCTTTTCCAAAATATTTGTATACCAGGATAGCATTGATAAAATTCTGGGCTACGTGAGTGCTCATGATTTGTTCAAAGAGCCCGAATCTGTGAAGGCGATGATAAAAAAAGCCCTCATCGTACCCGAAACCATGACAGCTCAAGACCTTTTGCAATTGTTTATATCGGAAAGTAAAGGCATTGCCGTTGTCGTGGATGAATTTGGAGGGACCTCCGGAATTGTCTCAATCGAAGACATTCTTGAAGAAATTTTTGGTGAGATTGAAGATGAATACGATACAGTAGACCTGGTGGATAAAAAGCTTCCCGATGGCAATTACGTGTTTTCAGGCCGGGTGGAAATTGATTACCTCAATGAAGAATATGAGCTGGAACTCAGAGAATCGGATGAATATGAAACCCTTGCCGGATACATTTTGTGGTTGCATGGCAGCATTCCGCATCAGGGAGAAATTATTTCCGATCCGGATAACGAAGAGTATTCATTTCAGATTCTCAGAGCCGGTGATACCCGAATTGAGCTGGTTAAGCTTATAACCGATCAGTAAACCTGATTATTCCATACCGCCTTCACCCATGTCGCTGCCTCCGCCCCCGGAACGATTGCCTTTCCTGTTCTGGTAGTTGTTGATGCTATAACTTATGTTGAGTATCACGATGGGTGTCTTATGCGTGTATAGGCGGTAATTGTAAAAATCCGGTGCTTCAGTAAAGGATTCGTATTTTGCCGTTCCAAATATATCCCGTACCTGCAGGGTTGCTTTCAGGCGTTTATCCAAAAAGCTTTGACGAATTGCCCCGTCAACATCCCAGTAGGCAGTTTCCCTTTCCTGAGGTTCTACCTCTGGTCCGTGATACGCCGGGTTTAACTGAATAACGGTATTTTCCCATATCTGAAACGAATTGTCCCAGCGGATGTTCCAGGTGAGGCTGTGCTTGTCAAAACTCACATCATCCAGCTCTCCCTTCACGCGGTAATCGTAAAAACTGGCAGTTAAATCACCTTCCCACCACTCAAATAATTCTGCATTGGCCATCACTTCGATCCCCAGAGAAAAATCTTTGCCAACGTTTTCAAAGGTCTGCATGATGATATCTTCGCGGTACACACGGCGTATGCGCTCAATGTTGTTCTGGGTTGTGCGGTAAAACAATTCTGCAGACACGGCATGTTTACCAAACTCTTTTTGATAGGCCACTTCAAATGAATTGATGTATTCCGGCTGAAGATCCGGATTGCCCCTGCGTACATTGTATGCATCCTCCCAGGTAATAAATGGTTCCAGATACCAGCCTCGTGGCCTGTCTATCCGCCGGCTGTAACTGGCCATAAACTGATTGGTTTCATTCAGTTGATACGAGAAATGTGTGGTGGGAAAGAAATCCCACCTGTCAATTGTGAATTCATCTCCGGTATCAAGCAGCTGTATATCCCGGAAGGTATATTCGGAGCGCAGACCAAGTTTGTAGCCAAAACTTCCATTGAGCTCTCCGCTTATCAGCCCGTACCCGGCATGAATGTTTCGCAGGTAATCCACATTGTGACTGAATTGATCCTGCAGGTAATAGTCCTGAGTGATACTGTCAAAATTGTACACTTCATTGTCTTCTCTCGAATCACGGTATCGTCCCTGCAAGCCTGCCTCAATATTAAATGCATCCGTGAAAGGCTGCTTATAGTTTAGCCGGTAGCGTAAACCCGAAGAAGGGCCGTATTCCAGTGAACGCTGACCGCTTCTGATGTTGCCACCGGTAGTCAGCAGTTCGTTCAGCGAGATATCATCACCGTCGCGGCTGTAATACATGAATTCTGCATCAAACTGGTGTTCACTGTTGAACTGATAAATGTAATTTGCCTGCAAAGCGTAAAAATTGCCGCCGCGTTCTCCGCTTTCTTCACTGATGTATTCATCTTTGCTTTCTTCATAAGAATTCCACTCGGTAAAGCGGGTCTGGCTTTCACCCAGTGATTGCCGGCTGCCATACCGTCCACTGATGCTGATGGTATTATGCTCATCCGGAAACCATTCGGCACCGGCACGGAAGCTGTAGCGATCCCTTACCCGTTTTCTGTCTCCTTCTGACTGCAGATAAAATGTGGTGTCCCCTGCATAAAACCGATTGTCTTGTTCCATGCTTCCGGGGTAGGAGCGATGATTGTAATCGCCGCTGACAAAAAAACTAAAGTGATCCGTTTTATAATTCAGAAGCAAGTCAGCACCGTATTTGTCATCCAGTCCGGCATTCAGGTGTGCAAGTCCGCTCATCCCATTTAAACTGCGCTTTTTTGTTATGATGTTGATGATGCCGGCTGTTCCCTCGGGATCATACTTTGCTGACGGATTGGTGATGATTTCAATGTCTTTGACCGAGCTTGCCGGGATTTGTTCCAGGGCTTCAGTGGCACTGAGTACCGAAGGCTTCCCATCCACAAGTACGGTAAAATTGCTGTTCCCCCGCAGCGAAACATTCCCTTCTATATCTACCTGCACAGACGGAGCATACTGCAATGCATCTACTGCCGTGCCCGATACTGATGCATGCTGGCGGGATACATGTATCACCTTTTTATCAATCTGGTAGTCCATGGCGTATTTATTGGCTTCCACGGTAACTTCATCAATGACATCAGCAGCAGGCTTTAAGCGGATCTCACCCAGATTAATTTCTTTGTCGCCGCTGGTTATGGTAACAGGAATATGCTTATCTTCAAATCCCATAAACGAAACCTTAAGAATGAAATCCCCTGTTTTACTTGTTTCAAGAACAAAGCTTCCGTCATTACCACTTACCGTACCGGTTACGATGCTGCTGTCTGATTTATGCAGTAAACTTAAGGTGACGTAAGCCATGGGATCACCACTGCTTTCATCAGTGACAGAGCCGGTAAGCCTGTGGAGCCTGGACGATGTATCACCTGTATGATTGTGAGCGGCAAATCCGTTGGCGATTGATGCTGTAAGAATCAGATATGTTATTAATAATGTCGTTTTAATCGTTCTCATAAACTGCTTCCGTCTTTAAAAAATGGGATGGCAAAGTAGCGATAAATTCTGTATAAATTTAGTAGAATACTGGCTACCATGCAATATCAGGTTTTTTGTTTGCTGATTGTAAATATGTGATGTGTTCCGTTGTATTCATATGTGATATTCAAACCACTTATATGGCAAATTTGTTTAACGATAGCAAGGTCTGTTCATAATGAGGTGGAATCTTTTTTCATTTGCCCTGATGCTTACGCCTGGCTTTAAAAAAAGCTTTTAGCATTTCGGCCGATTCGGATTCATACAATCCTGTAAAAACCTTCGTTTTGGGATGGAGTATTTTTCCCTCGTACAAATGGTATCCCCGTTTTTCATCAGAAGCTGCAAAATGCAGGCTTTTTATCTGACTTAATCCGATTGCACCGGCGCACATGATGCATGGCTCTAATGTGACATACAAGTTGCAGTCCGGCAGGTACTTGCTGGACAAGGCACTCATGCCTGAGGTTAATACCATCATTTCTGCATGGGCGGTGGCATCGTTTAGTTGCTCGGTCTGATTGTGGGCTTTGGCTATGAGCTTGTCATTGCATGTGAGAACGGCTCCAACCGGAATTTCTCCGGCTTCTGCAGCTATTTTTGCTTCCTGCAGCGCCAGACGCATAAAATATTCGTGTTTATCCATGGGTGATAAGCTTTGAGGGGTGATCTGTTTTTCGGATGAAACTGTCGTCAGGGCACATGAAAATTAACTGATCAATGGTTTTACCGCTTGCCGGATCAGTAAATTCAGGTGCAATATCACGCATGGGCAATAAAACAAACAGACGTTTATAGAGCCCGGGATGCGGAATGCTTAAATCATTATTCTGAATGATCTGATCACCGTAAAAAACAATATCGATATCAATGATTCTGCCGCTGTATTTTTGCCCGGACTTCGGTTTTCGCTGCCGTCCCATAGCCTTTTCTATGGCATTACAAACCTTCAACAGGCTTGCAGGCGTTAATTCCGTTTCGCATTTCAATACCTGATTGTAAAAATCCTTTGGATGATCAAAACCCCAGGCTTCGGATTCATAAACAGGCGAAAAAGTCTGAATCGTGAGTTGCTCATCAAGTTTCTGCTGACATTGGGCCAGATTTTCTAACCTGTTGCCCAGGTTCCCGCCTATGGATAAAAATACATCAGACATAAATATTCTTTGTTCCTTCGCTACAGTTTGTGCAAATATCTGTGTTTTTTCGGTCAGAGAAAACTTTTTTCCGAAAATTGCGGTAGGCTGAGCTGTTCCAGATGCTGGCAAAAGACTCCTGACAAAGATTGCCGGTTTTGTTTGCCAGAGCTTTGTCAAAGCAGCAGGGCAGCACATCACCTTCGCTGGTGATTACCGGGTTTCTGTACAGACGCCAGCAATGGTTTTTCAGGGGGTTTTTTATGATTGCTTTTTGTTGTTTTATGCGATAGCGGCGCAAATCCGGGTTTTTTGGCAGATCAGAAGGGTCTTCCATATCGTTGATTTGCATGCTTTTTAAGCGGATTTTAGCGCCTGTCTGAACGGCCAGTTGCTTTAATTCGGGGATTTTATTTTCGTTGTGCCGCGAGATGATGCTTTGCATAATGAGGCGGGGTTTTTTTGTGCCCGCTTTTTTTTTGGCATTATGCACCTGCTGCATAAAGTCCAAAACCGTTTTGAGAGATCCTCCTTTGCGGTATTGCTGATACGATTGTTCCCTGCTACCATCAACGGAAACAATGAGTTCATCCAACCCGGCTTTAACAATGTTTTCAGCCAGCTCTGCTTTGTCGGTATTGCCATTTGTGGATACCGACGTGTAAATGCGATGCTTTTTCAGCAATTGGATGAATGCCTCAATTTCGGGATGCAGCAAAGGTTCTCCCTGAAAATACAGGCTTACCATCCACAGATTGTTTTTGTTTTCTTCAATGATGGATTTAAAGAGTTCAAACGACATGAAGCCTCTTGACGGATATTTTCCTGCTCCGAGCGGGCATTCCGGGCAATGCAGTTGACATTTGCCGGAAATTTCTATGCTCAGGCTGATGGGTTTGCCCCATAAAACAAGGCTACCTGTTAAGCGGCTTAACAGGTAGCTTGATTTTAATTGTATATAATTAATCAGTCGGTAAAATGTCAGGCTTTTCAGCATGCTTTAATTCGCATTGAGGATTTCCAGCAGCTCGCCAAGTTTTGGTGTCAGAATGATTTCTGTGCGACGGTTTTTGCGTCTTGCCTCAGAAGTATCAGCCGGGTCAACAGGCATATGTTCGCCACGTCCGGCTGCAATCAGGCGCTGCGGGTCGATGCTGGAATTGTCGAGCAGAATTTTCACAATTGCAGTAGCACGCTTGACACTGAGGTCCCAGTTGTCTTCTATATTACCCCGGCCACTGTATGGTACATCATCGGTATGGCCTTCAATCATGATGTTGATGTCCTTGTTTTTCTCAAGCACCTCGGCCAGTTTTTTGATTGCCTGTTTACCCTGTGGGTCAACTGTCCATTTACCGGAAGCAAACAGCAGTTTTTCTTCAAGGGAAACATATACTTTACCGTTCTTTTTGGTTACGGTCAGGCCTTCGCCTTCAAAGTTGAGCAGGGCATCGGTTACTTTGTCTCGCAATGCATTAACAACGGAATCTTTTCGGTTGAGTATGCTTTGAAGTTCTGCAACCTGCGCGTTTTTGCGATTGATTTCAGCTTCTTTCAACTGCAATTCTGTACGCAGCGCTTCCAGGTTGGCACGTTCCTTATTGAGTCGTTCTTCAAGCGCTCTGAGTTCATCCTCCTGCTTCTGTAATTCTTCGCGGGTTTCCTGAAGCATGGCAAGGGTTTTCTTGGCCTCAGCATCAGCACCCTGGCGCAATTTTTCCGTGTTCTCAAGCAACTGATTATAAAGGTCGTTGATCTTGTCGTACTGAACCGTCAGGGTTCTGTACGACGTACCCTTGATGGTAGTATCCTGTTTCAGGCCTTTATTGATTTTCTTCAGGTTTTTGTTTTCTTCTGCCAGTTCATTGTTTTGCGTTGTGAGCTCTTCATTGGTCGACTTTAATTCGTCGCGTTCGTTTTCGCAGCGTTCCTTTTTTTCCTTTACCTCCTGTAGCTTATTTGCCGGAACACATGAAAAAATCATGCCGGTAAGAGCGACAAATACCAAAATGCGGATAATCTTCGTTTGCATAATATCTGGTTTTTATGTTTAGATCAAAAATACGAAGAATTTTATATCCCTGAGGGATAATTTGAATATTTATTGACAATGGGCTGTTAATCCTTCACATGCGGGACAATCAATATTTATTATTATTTTTGTAATAAAAGAGAGAAAATATGCAAGCAAAGCCAGGACCATTATTGGCCGGTATAAACACTCCCGAAGACTTACGGAAAATGCCGGTTAGGGATTTGGTGCAGTTGTCCGCTGAACTGAGGCAGCTTATCATTGATGAGGTTTCCTGCAATCCGGGCCATTTGGGTGCGAGCCTGGGTGCAGTTGAGCTTGCAGTTGCTTTGCACTATAGCCTTAACACACCACGGGATCTTGTGGTTTGGGATGTTGGACATCAGGCTTATGCGCATAAAATTCTTACCGGCCGGAAAGATGTGTTCCATACCAACAGAAAATTAAATGGAATTAGTGGATTTCCTGCCCGGCACGAATCTGAATACGATCCTTTTGGGGTAGGGCATTCTTCAACCTCAATATCTGCTGCTCTTGGTATGGCTGTAGCCAGCAGGCTTGCCGGTGATGACAATCAGGTTGCAGCCGTTATTGGTGATGGCGCAATGACCGGGGGAATGGCGTTTGAAGCCCTGAACAATGCGGGTGCATTGCACCCCAATATGACCATCATATTGAACGATAATAACATGGCGATATCACCCAACTCCGGCGCCATGAAAGAATACCTGATTGATATCGCCACATCCAAAACATACAACCGTGTAAAAGATGATGTATGGCGTTTTTTGTCACAGGTTAACAGGGCAGGAGGCCCCAATGCACGGGATTTTGTGCAAAAAATCAACAATGGCATCAAATCCATTGTCATGCGTCAAAGCAACATGTTTGAATCCCTGAAACTGCGGTATTTTGGCCCCGTGGATGGGCATGATGTGGTTTACCTGACAAATATTCTTAACGACCTGAAGAAAATCCAGGGTCCCAAAGTTTTGCATATCCTTACCCAAAAGGGGAAAGGCTTTCCTTCTGCCGAAAAAGATCAGACTCTCTGGCACGCCCCCGGAAAATTTGATAAAACCACTGGCGTGATCATTAAAGGTGAAAATGATACGCCCACACCTCCCAAATATCAGCATGTGTTTGGCAAAAGCATTACCGAGCTGGCTGAGAAAAATGAAAAGATTGTTGCCGTTACCCCGGCGATGACAACAGGCTCATCCCTGGACATTATGATGGAGAAATTTCCGGACAGATGCTTTGATGTAGGCATTGCTGAACAGCACGCGGTTACATTTTCTGCCGGCATGGCGACACAGGGATTTGTCCCCTTTTGTGCCATATATTCAACCTTTGCCCAGCGTGCCTACGATCAGATTATCCACGATGTGGCAATCCAAAACCTCCCGGTTATTTTTTGTCTGGACAGAGCAGGATTTGTCGGACAGGACGGGGTTACTCACCATGGGTTGTATGATATACCTGCCTTGCGTACCATCCCGAATTTGACCATTGCGGCACCAATGGATGAAATCCAGTTTAGGCATATGTTGTATTCCGCTCAGATTGATCCCTCAGGACCCGTAGTGATTCGCTACCCACGTGGCTATGGAATGCATGTCGACTGGGAAAAACCGTTTGAAGAAATCCCCGTTGGTAAAGGACGCATACTGGAAGAGCATGATGAAGCCGGGGTGTCCGTACTGACCTTCGGAGATCCGGGTAATGCAGTGAGGTATGCTGCCCGTAAACTCAGAAAAAAAGGCATTTCCATTAACCATTATGATATGCGTTTTGTCAAACCACTGGATGGACCACTGCTTGACCATATATCCAAACGTACAGCAAAAATAATAACCATTGAAGATGGCTCCATTGCCGGAGGTTTTGGCTCAGCAGTGCTCGAATATTATGCCGAAAACAAGATCAACTTGCAAATCCAACGGCTCGGTGTCCCCGATATGTTTATCAAACACGGTCATGTCAACGAATTGAAAGAACAGGCCGGATTTGACATCAACAGCATCGTAGAGCGTGTGGAAAGCATGTCCTGAGCCTTCCTGTGACCAGTTTTTCCTGATGGTTTGGCAACTTTGTATTATTTTGTATCTTTACCTTCAACCAATGAATTGATTTTTCATGAGACGAAGCCTGATTCTGCTAATTTTGATTGCGTTAAGTGTTGCCGCTTTTAGTCAACGTAAACCCGACCGACGTTTTGTTAACAAGTTTTACGATGCTTCCGCCTTTATTTATGAGGAAAATTACAACGCAGCCGTTCCACTGCTTGAGGAACTGAATAATATCGATCCCGATAATGCCAACGTGCAGTTTAAACTGGGATTGTGTTACCTGAAAAGCAGAATTCTCCAGAAAAAAGCAGAAGAGAAACTCGAATACGCTTCTCAATATGTGGATGAAAACTTTGAACCGGACAATCACCGCGAACGAAATGCACCGCCCGTGACATATTTCTTCCTGGGGCAGGCTTACAGAGTGAATATGGAATTTGATAAATCCATCGGTGCTTTTGAAAAGTACCTGACGTTCCTGGAGGATAATAAAGACAACTTATTGCTGTTTGATACGCAGGAAACAAAACGACAGATTGACATCACCACACGAGCCAAACGCATGGTGAATGTGCCTGTAAATGTTGATATGGAAAACATGGGCCCTGTGCTGAATTCAAAATACTCAGATCACTCCCCGGTGATAGATATGCATGAATCACGCCTCGTGTTTACATCAAAACGACCAAAACCAAACGAGCCATTCTACAATCAGGATGAGGATTTGTTTGTTTCCAATAAAGAAGAAAGTGAGTGGACAGCTCCCGAACGCATGGCAGATTATATCAATACAGAAGAAAACGAGGCTTCCATTGGCTTGTCTACCGAAGGTGATTTGTTGCTGTTTTTCCGCTCCGAATACCAGGCAGGTAATATCTTTACCACAAAAAAGAAAAAAGATTCCGTCAACTGGTCAAGGCCAGACCTTCTGACACAGGAAATCAATACCAAGCACAGAGAAACTCACGCGTGCATCTCACCCGATAACCAAAGCATCTATTTCACCAGCGACAGAGATGGTGGGTTTGGAGGCCTTGATATCTATGTTGTCAGGCGATTACCTAATGGTGAATTTGGGGAGCCACGCCTGTTGGGTGAAAACGTAAATACAGAATACGACGAAGAAACGCCCTTCATTCACCCCGACGGACAAACCCTCTTTTTTAGCTCCAAAGGGCATGAAACAATGGGCGGGTATGATATTTTTTACGCAAAAATGAATGAAGACTATACTTTTGGTCTACCCGTGAATCTGGGCTTCCCGATAAATACCACCGGTGATAATGTCTCCTACGTGATGAGCATGGACGGCCGCAGAGGGTACCTGAGTACATACCGTGAAGATGGTTATGGCGACCTTGATTTGTATCAGATAAATCATAAAGATGTGTTCATCACAAACCTGGCCATTTATGAAGGTACTGTTACCGACTCCGAAGATAAAGTTCCTGAAAACGTTGTCATCGTGGCACGGAACAAAAAGACAAATACCATTGCTGGTGTGTATCGGCCAAATAAATATACAGGTGAATATGTTCTTACGCTTCGTCCTGGAGCTGAGTACGACCTGATATACAACGTGAACGGCCGGCAAATGGTAAGTACAAGCATTGAACCAACAAAAGAAGATGCCGATAAATTTACCACAGAATACGATCCGGTTGATCTAAACCCTGTTGTCGTACAGCTTTATGCTTATCATGACAGGGTGCTGTTTAACTCCGGTGAAGTGGCTATGACACCCAGCGGAAACCGTGCTGTTGACAAAATAATCAGCCTGGTGGATACCACCGAAGCCCCAATGGCTATCACCATTAATTATCCCCCAAGCCATCCTTTGAGTGGCGAGCGTTTTGACGTGGTGAAAAATGAGCTGATAAATTCCGGTGTGAATGAAGAAGATATTGTGGCGCAGGGTAAAATTCCGCCATACGCAGAAATTATTTACGGTCTGGATATTACCGAAGGCAAGGAAGAATTCCTCGAAATCGACCTTGCAGCAACGGCTGATACCTCAAGAGAACGTGTGATCGTTAAAAACATCTTCTTTGAATTTGACAGGTTTAATATTGTACCAAAATATCATGAAAACCTGAATGTCCTGGCCGAATACATGCTGAACAATACCGATGCGGTGATTGAAATTGCCGGCCATACCGATGCGCTGGGATCCAACGAATACAATTACCTGCTGTCATACCGGCGTGCGAAATCCGTTAAAGATTACCTGGTTGACAAAGGCGTTGCTCCTTCCAGCCTGATTACCAAAAAGTATGGGGAAACCGATCCAATTGCCGCCAATATTAAAGACGGTCAGGATAATCCCGAAGGACGGCAGCTTAACCGCCGTGTTGAATTTTCAGTGCTAAAACAGGGTACCCGTGAAGAACTGGTGATCGAATCAATCGAAAAAACCGGTGATGCTGGTGATGAAATGCTTGCCGGTGATCAAACCATGGAAGCAGATGGCGAAGGTAAATTTACCATCCAGATTTTTGCCCTGAAAAACCGCCGCTCCATCGACTACTTTGATGATCTGATTGGTGTTGAAGAAAGTATTGGCGATGATGGCTTCTACCGTTATTACGTGGGACGTTTCGATACCCGTCAGGAAGCACGGGCCGCTATGAAAAATCTTAGGGATATGGGCTACGAACCATTCATCCGTGAATTGAGTTTCTTTGAATAGAACCATACAATCAAACCACATGTCATCAGCCGGGGATTTTTCTCCGGCTGATTTTTGTTAACCGGGCAAAAGCATGCATCCTTAATGTCATTATCCATGCAGCAACATTGCATAAATTCCACCCTGATCAAAACGGTCTGCCCATATTTTGTTAATTTTGGCAGCAAATTCAGAAACTATGGCACAAAAACCATCCATACCAAAAGGAATGCGGGATTTTACCCCCGCTGAGATGCTCAAACGCAATTACATTTTTAATACCATTCGTGCGGTGTTTGAAAACTACGCTTATCTGCCCATAGAAACACCGGCCATGGAAAAACTCAGCAGCCTGCTGGGAAAATACGGGGATGAGGGCGATAAACTTCTGTTTAAAGTACTCAACTCCGGAGATTTTATTAAAAAAGCATCCGATCAGGAGCTGACAGAGCGGGATTTGAATAAACTGACCTTTAAATTGTCAGAAAAAGGTCTGCGCTATGACCTTACTGTGCCCTTTGCCCGTTTTGTGGTACAGCACCAAAGCGAGCTTGTGTTCCCCTTTAAGCGCTATCAGATTCAGCCTGTATGGCGTGCTGACAGGCCGCAAAAAGGACGTTACCGGGAGTTTTACCAGTGCGATGCGGATGTGATTGGATCGGATTCCCTGCTGAATGAATTTGAGCTTGTGCAGATCATGGATGAGGTGTTCCGTCAACTGAATGTTCCGGTCATCATCAAAATCAACAACCGAAAACTACTGATGGGTGTGGCAGAAAGCCTGGGTGTAGAGGATAAATTTACTGATATTACCGTTGCCGTGGATAAGCTGGATAAAATTGGCCGCGATAAGGTGATTGAGGAAATGACAAATCTGGATATTTCACAGGCGATAGCGGAACAAATGATGGAGGTTTTTGAAGCAAGTGGCAGTACAGATGAAAAACTTGACATCTTGAAATCCCTGCTCAAAGATTCCGAAATCGGTATGAAAGGAATCGCTGAGGTTGAAAAGCTATGGAATTATTTTGATGCCTTTGAATTTGATGCAGATATTGAGCTGGATACCACCCTGGCCCGTGGTCTGAATTACTACACCGGAGCCATCTTTGAAGTGAAAGCCCGCGATGTTCAGATGGGCAGCATTTGTGGTGGCGGTCGCTATGATGACCTGACCGGCATTTTTGGCTTGCCTGACATGTCTGGTGTTGGTGTGTCCTTTGGCGCCGACAGGATATATGATGTGTTGGAGCAAAGCAGTGGTTTTCCTGAATCAGAAATGCATCAAAGTGAACTTTTGTTTGTGAATTTTGGTGAAAAAGAAGAAGCCTGGTGTCTGCCCGTGCTGGCAAAGGTAAGAAAAGCTGGTATTAATGCAGAAATATATCCGGAGGCTGCAAAAATGAAAAAACAAATGAAATATGCCGACCGCAAGCAAATACCCTGGGTTGTAATGGCCGGGGAAGAAGAGATGGTATCCGGCAAAGTCAAACTTAAAAACATGCAGAGCGGTGAGGAATCACTCGTTGAGCCAGATCAGCTTGCGGAAGCCGTCCGGTAACTATTCGTCTTGTATTTCAATTACCGGATTGGTATGCGTTCTGTATTTTTCCGGAATATCAGGAATGCCATTGCCGTCGGTGTCGGGGAAAGATGTGGCATAGCGGTAAAATGACAACCATTCTTTGCCTTCCTGTATGCCCGGTGTGTCAGGGTCAAAATCAATTACCGTTTCGCGGATGTCTTCAAATTCGCTGCCATCAGCCAGTTTGGGCTTTACCCGTACCAGTCCGAAGGTTTTTTGCTTAATCATACCCAGAAATTCAAGCATATAGGCATTGGCTGACACCGCGTACAGTTTGTTGTTGTTCTTACTCAGGTCAATTTCTTTCCACCCTGTGCTGTCGCTGCCGAGTTCTATTTTCTGTATCTTATTCAAAAATCCTTTATCCGGGTTGGCATGTATACGAATACCGCTGTAATAAATGTAACTGGAGGGAGAGGATTCACGCACCATATACAAAACTTCAATGACCTTTTTCAGCTCTTTGGCAGTAAGGTGTACCTGAGCCAGCGCGTAGCCGGGGATGTCATCTTCACCTTGTCCGAGTGAGCAGATGCGAAAAATGTCGGCAATGCCCTGTTTTCCGGTTTTTCCGGGGTTGATGCGATCGCGGATAACGCCGGCAGCTACCAGTGAAACATCAGAATGTATGCCCTGTGATGTGATGTTGTACTGTATGGCATCGGCAATAAAAGGTCCGAGCAAAGAGGCATCCAGGTCGCCTGTTTCTTCACAGCTCATTTCAAAATCCGATTCAAATACTGCTTTGTCGTATTCAATGCCAAGGGGATCAAGAATTTCAGATTGCACCAGGCTTTGTTGCCTGTTAATTTTATCCTGTACCTTAGAAATGCCTTTTATTTCATCATCGAGCGGGATCAATGTAAAATCTTTCATCTGAACCAGATCATTTTCTTCAGACAGTACGAGTCTTCCCATGTTTTGGCCGCCGGCTCCGGTTTGCACCACGGGTACACCGTCTGTAACAACCGGTTCTGTTAGTGTGGTGTGAGTATGTCCGGATATTACAGCATCCACCCATTTGGAGCTTTTATCAGCCAGTTTAACATCTTCACCACCCCATTCGCCATTTTCTTTTGTTACACCGGAATGCGAAAGCACAACCACAACATCAGCTTTACCGCTTTTTTTAAGTTCTTTGGCTGTTTTTTGGGCTGTTCTGATAGGGTTTGTGATGCTAACCGGCATCAGGTATGGTTGCACCTCTTCAGCATCCTCTCCGAAAATACCCAGAAAGGCAATTTTATGGCCTTTTTCTTCGTGAATGACATATGGGGTGATTACACCCTCTTCATAAAGCGATTCAAGGGCATCATCCCGCGGGTCGTCATCATCAAATTCCACATTGGTAAGCAAAAGTTGAGGTATGTCTCCCTTCTCACGGGCTTTGTTGATGATTTGTGCCAGCACTTCCGGGCCGTAATCAAATTCATGGTTCCCGATGGTGAGGTAATCGTAACCCATGTCGTGCATCAGCCGGAGTTGGAAGCCGGTGTCAGGTTCAAGCGGATGAAAGAGTGATCCCATGAGAAAATCGCCGGCATCCACTGCCAGTACGATGTCATCATTATTGGTTGATTTTTCCTTACGGATGAGTCCGGCAATGCGGGCAAAGCCACCGCGGGTTTCGTCATTACCTGTACTTGTCGGAGTGTATTCTGTTTCAGGAGAATACCCATTGAGTTTGGAGTGCAAGTCGTTGCTGTGGAGCAGAATAATGTCCTGTGCCATTATCTGACCTGCAGCCAACAGCATCAGTATGAAGATTGCTTTCATTGAATTCATAAGGCGGTAAATTTTATGTAAAAATAATAAATTTCGCCTTATGCCGTGTTAAGCCAATGTTGCTTTTGGATTTTAAATCATGCGGATGCGCTTAGGTGCTGATGAAGCCTGCTATTTCAGGCTTAACTTGCGGCTGACGATGCCAAAGTTGCCAGTGATTTTTGCCACATACAGTCCTGTGTCCAGGTGCGAAACACTGATGTCTGCCGTTCCGTTTTTTATGTTTCCCTGATAAACCAATTTGCCATGTATGCTAAAAATTGTAAGCTTTGCAGATTGAGAGTGGTTAAGCCGGATGTGAATGTTATCCTTCGCGGGATTGGGATACAAGCTTAAATTGCCGGATTGTGCCATTTCATTCATGATTCCTGTGGTAGCGGGACAGCAGGAAGCATAATAAGGGTTATGAAAAACCAGCGTGCCGTTTTCGAACAGGCAATTCAGGCTTTTTGTATACCAGGTGTCTCCGGCAATGTAGTTCAGGAGCGGTGTGGCACCTATACCTTCGGTCCAGGTACTTGACCAGACGGTTCCGGTGAGAACCTCAAAACTGATGATTTTACGATAGGTTCCGTTTATGAGTGCGCTGTCTGTATCAGTGACCACAAGATCGTAAATATCCTCGAAGGCGTAATCTTCGCCATGCAATGTGTCATCAACTTCCACTGAAAAATCGTAAAGCAATAAATCCTGGCCATCAATGTACTGAAATACCTTTTGATTTGCACTGTCTTCCCTCAGATAAGCAATGGGAGTTTGGTTTTGTATGTCGTTGCCAATTTCCCAGCAGTTTATTTGATGCAATATATGGTAGCTTGTGCTGTTGATTACAGTGTCACCTGAAAGCATGTAGCTCATCGTTGAGGTGTCGCCGGGATTGTCAGGTGGCTGAGGGTACGTTTCTGTTGTGAAATTCCAGATTTTGTTGTCCTCAAGCATGGGAGTGTATTGCTGTGCCCTCAGATTTGAAAAGCAGGCAACCAATAGCATGCTGCTGATTATTGTGATGGTTTTCATGGCTTCTTTTGTCTTGGTTCACTACAAATATATAAAAAAATGATATAAGGTCAGGTTATTTTTAAATTAATTACACATTTTATTCGGAGTGATGTTTTCGCGCCAGGCCGACCCTGCCTGACAATAAAGATTAACACTTGCAGGCAGGGGGCGCTACGCATAAAATAACCAGAGAGGTGTAGGTATTAGTCGCAACAATTGTTCTTTTTAGGAAATCCGTGAATGCGGAAGCCATCGGGGTTCAATTCTATCAGGGTATTTTCCATTTTGTTTGCCAGTTCATTGGCGACATAAAAGTTGATGCCGTCAATTTCGAATTGAGTGTCATCGAACCCGGGTTTGCTGGCAACATCCATGGCAGGAGAGGGGCCGCAACATCCCTGCGTAGCGTAAATTTTGATGCCTGCTTCGGGGCTCTCCTGTTTTTCAAGAATGACTTTGAGTTGTTTTGCTGCTTGTTCTGAAATTTTCATGATGTTGTATTTTACGTATTTATTTATTTTCTCCCACAAAGGGGTTTTGTTTTATTTCCCACAAAGGCACAAAGGACACGAAGAGGCTTTCATATTGCCTTTTCTTTGAGCTCTTAGTGGCTTGGTGGGAGTTCTTTTCATAGTGTTGTTCCGCTGTAATTTGTTGTTTCCCACAAAGGCACAAAGGTCACAAAGAGGCTTTCATATTGCCTTTTCCTTTGTGTTCTTAGTGGCTTAGTGGGAG
>CAYQMB010000027.1:23123-27904 GCA_964418565.1 uncultured Bacteroidales bacterium
ACAAAGAGGCTTTCATATTGCCTTTTCCTTTGTGTTCTTAGTGGCTTAGTGGGAGTTCTTTTCATAGTGTTGTTCCGCTGTAATTTGTTGTTTCCCACAAAGGCACAAAGGTCACAAAGAGGCTTTCATATTGCCTTTTCCTTTGTGTTCTTAGTGGCTTAGTGGGAGCCGTTATGTTAGGCTTGAATTGTTGCATTTCTGTTTTTCTTTCGCAAATTACGGTGGTTCATTAGTGTTAAAACAAATCTCCCATTATTTTTCGGTGTATTCCATCCTTAATCAGGTTGACATTAAAGTTTACCAGCAGAGCCAGTTTTATTTCGGTTAATTTCAGGTAAGTGAGCACGGTTTTGTGGTGCACTTTTTCAATATTTTTAACCGACTTTAGCTCAATCAGTAATTTGTTTTCCATTATTATGTCGGCTCTGAAACCGACATCCAGAACAGTGTCTTCATAATGTGCCACAACTCCCTGTTGTCTAGTGTATGCAATTCCTCTTTTATCCAATTCATAAGCAAAGGCGGCTTCATACACACTTTCAAGTAAACCCGGACCCAGGGTTTTATGGATTTTGTAGCAGATATCTACTGCTGTTTTGGCTAATTCATTTTCAGTCATAGAATTAATCGGTTTTAGTAGAGTGTTTTTTATTTCTTAAATACTCCTGTATTATGTCCATTTCAGGGATATAACCTCGTGCTACCATGTGCCCGTTAATAACCAGTGATGGCAAAAGCCATGTGTTGTATGTCTGCAATTTATCAATATCATCAATTATGCTGATTTCAGTTTCAACGGAAGATAAATTTGCTGCTTCCTCTATTTGTGCAATCATGCGCTTACATTTTCCGCACTTTTTGGGAGGGCATAGTATTTCAATTTTATTTATCATCCTAAAGGCTTTTAATTATCTCTCAGAATTTAGTGAATTTAATCAACTTTATGCCTCGGGATATTAGGCGGAAGCCTCGTCAGTAGTTCATAGTTCATGCTGTTATTCATGTCGCTGAAAGAACTAACCGATATCTCTTTCTTTCCCTGTTTTCCAATCAACACTACTTCATCATCAATCTTAACATCCGGTAGGTCTGTAACATCCACAACCATCATATTCATATTTACTGCTCCGACTACAGGCACTCTTTTACCATTGATGAGAACATGTCCCATATTACTTAAATTTCTACTAAAGCCATATCCATATCCAACAGGAACCGTAGCAATTTTGCTATCCCGATTTGTAAGATAACTGGTGCCATAGCTCACGTATTCATCTTCATCCACGTAATTGATGCTCATGACTTTACTCTTCCATGATAAAACCTGTTTTAAAGGGTCCTGTTTTAGCTTTCCGTTTTGCAGATGAAGCATCTTCGTTTCGTTGCCGGGCCAGAAACCATAATTGGAAATCCCGACTCTTACAAGATTATTGCACGATTCGGGAAAGTTCAGAACACCTGCTGAACAGGCAAGGTGCTTGTATTTTACTTTTATTTCTTTGCTTATGTCATGAGCCAGTTTGTCAAAGGTTTTTATCTGCTTTTTAATGCGTGGAAAATTAGCCATGTTTTCAGCTCCGGCAAGATGAGAGCAGATTCCTTCTGTGATTATGGTATCTGAGTGGGCTTTTACTTTTTCAAGTACCTCCGGCAGCTGATCTTCACAAAATCCAGTGCGATGCATCCCGGTTTCAAGCTCCAGATGAATACGGGCAGCTTTACTTGTTCTTTTACTGACTTTACAAACTTCATCAAGCCTTTTCATTGTGAAAACGTAAAAAGAAATATCATTTTCAATTGCCCATTCAAGGTCATTATTATCAATGAAACCCATAATCATAAGATGGCACACATCTTTTTTGACCTCCAAAACCCTGCGCGCCTCTTCAGCACTAAACACTGAAAAATGATCCACACCCGAATCTTCAACCATGGGTAGTAAATCTTCAATGCCATGGCCATATGCATTTGCTTTGATAACCATGGAATATTTCACACCCTGTCCGGCTATGTTTCTCAAATAGTTAATGTTATTGTTCAGGGCGCTTTTGCTTAATTCTATGTATGAAGTAAAATGCATCCTTTGGATTTTAGGGTTAAACTAAAAACATCTGTTGTTATTTCCAGCAGCAGATTTGTAGAGTTCAATCATCATTAAATAAAACATTTTGAATAAAGGTACATATTTTATTATTCGAAACTTTTTTAATACCTGATTTCTTTAATGTATTTATAGCACTGTTATGCGTTAAAAAATTAAGAACAGTAAGATAATTGAATAATACATGTTTCTAATTTTTAGTGTTAATTTCACCAAAAAACTAAATTACATGAATTGTCTGCTTAGTTTGTTATAATGGTCATCAATAATATTAATAAAAAAGCATAAGATTATTGATTTTATTGGGTGTTGTTTCGTATTTTTGTATGGATCGTATATGGTAATCAGAGAAAGATAAAAACAAAATATTTCTAAGCAAAGATGAAATACTATCGAATTGTCTTAATAAGCCTGGCTGTAATTGTATGCAGTTGCTCAGATGAGGAGGCCGAAATGCGCTTGTCAAACATGAAGACACCTGTTATAACTGGCTATGAGTGGCGGGATTACAATGCGCAACTGATTAAAACCATTGGAACTCCGAATATTAAATTAGGGAACGAGTCTAATCATTATACTTCAGCCTATTATTTCAAATCCTATCCCAATCCTTGTTCTGAATGGTTGAATATTTCTGTGGATATCCCGAACCCGGACAAAACTATCAAAAGCTGGATTGTTCAGGCTCAATACATGGATCAGGCAATCACTAACCCAAATCAGGTTGGTAACAGTGTAATAATGCATGCCGGTGGAGCTCCCTTACTTCAGCAAGAGTTTAATAACATTGCCACAATATTTGATGTCAGTGACTTGCAGGAAGGATATTACAGATTATACGTGCTGGTTGATAGCATTCTTCTTTATGATAACATTTGTGTAAACAGAAATTAAATCGATAAATTATGAAATGTAAAAGATTACCAGTTACCTTGTTATTTGTATTTGTATGTTCTTTATTGTATGCTCAGGAAAATGCAAAAATTGGAATTAGTGGTACATTGCAAGGAAGTCAGTTTGGTGTGCAAGTTCCGATCTGGGTAGGAGATAAAGTAAGTGTTGCTCCTGCCTTTGAATTCAAATATGCTGAAAAAGTTGGTACCGATATAGGTTTTGCCCTTGCTCCACGATTTTATTTCCAAAAGAAAACAATTTCACCTTATATAGGGGCACGCGTTGGAGCTTTAATCAATGTACCTTATTCTGACCCTAATATGTCGACCTTTAATTCTGATGAAGAGGATTCCACTTATGATTTCCTTGGTGGTCTGGCTTTTGGTGGGGAGTATTTTGTTGGAGAAAAATTTAGTTTTGGTGTAGAGGTGCAGACCAACTTAACGAAATCAGATCCGGAATCAGATCGGTTTGGAAATCCCGGCAAAATAAACATCAATACAGGAACCATGCTCAGCGCTACTATTTATTTTTAGGTTCTGCTGATTTTGCAAAAAAAAACCGACATTAACTCACAGTTATACAGATTGGTATGTTGCAAACTTTTTGATTTTTTACACAAAACTGTAAATGTTTTAGTATTTCCATACGAAAAAGCTTCCCGTTATAATTAACTATACATCACAAAATAGGTCGAGTTCATCCCTGTTCCAACATACGTTTCAACAGGAATCAGACGAGGAAAGACGTCGGTTAGACTTGATGAAATTACATAATAAACTTGCAAACATTTATAGTCACTATTTGCAAAGCAATACAGGACGGGAGGCGGTAAATCCTAAGGTGATTACCGACTTTATCATCAAACACAAACTCAAGCTTGACGATAGAGGGACTATTGAGATGATTCAGGTGAACTAAAAGTATTTACTACCCAAAGGGTTTTTATTCCTGATTTGTTAGTAGATATCCGCTATTTGTCAAATAGTTAAAAATTCTTGAATGTCTTTTATTGCTTTTCCAGTACTTTAATTAGTTTAAAATGTAAACCCTGTACTAAACAAAATTTGGTTCATAAGCCTATTATTTTTATCATCCGGCAACCAGCCCTGGTAATTGAGAGAAATATTTATTCGCTGGAGCGGGGAATACACAATGCCACCCATAAGGGCGTTTCCGTTGATGAAGGGTGAGGTAAGCTGCTTTTCATCGTAAAACAGCTTGTCGTAGCGGGCAAATATCTGTGTGTTTTCCATAAACTCCCAGGCTGAGTAAAGCGAAAAACCATAGCTGTCTGTCTGACTGATGTTGTGAAGGTTTTGCATGTAATTGAATTCTCCGCCGATGCGGAATGTCTCAAATGGTTTGATCCCTGCAAAGACAGAATACATGTGTTCGGTTTCTTCGCCTTCAATGCCCGAAGCCATGTTGTGATAGTAAATGCGAGAACTAAATTTGTCGCCCGGATTTATGTTCAATCCGGCAGCGTATTTCACCTTTCCGGATGCATCCTGTTTTACCCGTGGCCCTTCGCCATTTGTGATTGCTGCATCAAAGCTAAATACATCATTTAGTCTGAAATTTGCTCTGAATCCCAAATCTGTGCTTGGGATATGCCAGTACAAATCCTGAAAGGTCTGGGATACAAAACGCAAACCCCAAAACCGCTCCTGCGTGATATAGTGATTTTGCAGCAAAGCTCCGCCAACCAATGATAATCTGTCATTCACCTGCCACTTGAGGCTGGCAAATTTCAGCCACATGGTGTAATAACTGCCTTCATTTA
>CAYQMB010000027.1:28004-29404 GCA_964418565.1 uncultured Bacteroidales bacterium
GATGCGCACGGCCAAATCCATAGCTGTAATGATTATCCTCAACATGATAAGCTGCTGTTCCGAAAACCTGTACGATTGGCGAAAGTTTGCCTGATGGCTCATTTTTTTTGGCTGATTTATCTGCAACTGCTTCTGTTTCTTTGGAGCTTGTTGTTTCATAGCCATTTGCTTTCCAGCCGTTGATGCCGTCTGTCACAAAAAATATTTCACCATCGTAGCCCAGACTTTTGAGTTTTTCAATGATGGTTTCAGCACGTCGCTGATTGGTGCAATAGACCATAATCGGTGTGCAGGTTAGATACTCTACCAGTAGTTCATCAGCATTATTATCAAATGCATTGATGTTTACGGCATTTTCGATGTGCCCTGCTGCAAACATGGCGGCAGTTCGTCCGTCGATGATGCATTCGGGGGTGTCATTCCCGCTGTAAATCAGGTTGTAAGCTTCTTGCGAATTGATTTTGGTGATGGTCTGACCGCTCAATCCTGTGGACAGCAAAATCACCAGAAGTAATGCTGAAAAATGTTTCATCATTGTAGTCTGTTTTGGTGCAGTCACAGCTTATCTATGAGAATTGCTAAAGGATTGTTTTTATCTTTTTCACTATCTCATTTTTCACGCTTTCTTTGTTTTGATTTTTCTGATAACGGGCAACCAGGTCTGAAATGTCTATGAATTTTTCTTCCCCACTTTTGTCCGTAACAACTACCACGCTTTGAGATTTTGCATCGTATTTACCCACAAGTGCTTTATTTTCTTTATCAGCAATTTTCACCGAACGAAACGTAAGCTCGTTGTCCGAAAAGTTTTCTTCAACAATGGATTTGATGTCCTTTTCAAGCTGTTCGCATGCCCTGGCTTTGCAACAAGACAATTCTGCTTTAAAAAACAGTACTTCGGCATTGTTTTGTTGTGCAATACTTGTACTCGCAAATGCCATAAAGGCGATTAACATAATTACATTAATTTTCTTCATAATTATAAAATTTTTAGGTTAAAATAAAAGCTATAATATTTAAACATTTTTAAAACAGACCTCCATAAATTAATCCTGAAATGGTTGCCATCACCACAACGAGCAATACATAGACAAGAGTTTTTTGCGTGCCGATGACACCACGAATTACCAGCATATTTGGCAGTGAAAGCGATGGACCGGCAAGGAGTAAAGCAAGGGCCGGGCCTTTGCCCATACCTGCTGCCAGGAGTCCCTGTAAAATGGGTACTTCCGTAAGGGTGGCAAAGTACATAAATGCTCCAACAATGGATGCAAAGAAATTGGCAAAAACGGAATTTCCTCCAACAAGATTGGCTACCCATTCGTTGGGAATGATTCCTGACATGGCTGTATCACCGTGGGTAGAACCAAGTAGAAATCCGGCTGCCAGCACACCAATTG
>CAYQMB010000028.1:0-28739 GCA_964418565.1 uncultured Bacteroidales bacterium
GCCAGCATGACGGTACTCGGAAAGGTATTTGGCAGGAAAACATTGTTCGCTTACATGGGTTCCATTATTGGATCGGCATTGCTGTTTGGATGGATCATAAATCAGTTTTTGCCGCGTGAATGGTTTGTGCAGGCTCTTGAACATGCACAGCACGGCGGGCACCTGATCCCATTGTGGTTGAAATATGCCTCTGCCGGTATCCTGACATTGCTGCTGATTAACGCTCTCATACGTCGCTATTTTGTGAAATCAGTGTCAAACGAAGAACAACCAAAAGAAAAGGAGAGAACTATGGAAACAATACGTGTGAAAATTGATGGAATGACGTGCAATCACTGTAAAATGACAGTAGAAAAACATCTGAAAGAACTGGATGGAATTGAAAATGTTCAGGTCGATCTGACCACAGGGACTGCAGAAATCAGAGGTGGAAGCATTGATCTCCATGCTGTGGCTGATGCAGTGAATGATCTGGGTTATACCTATGTGGATAAAATTTAAAATAAAACGCCGCAATCAGGACACTCCCGGTTGCGGCGCAATGCTTTATTTTGTTGATTTATTTGAAATTCAGTTTCAACGCTTCAGGAACTGATTCTATGGGTATGCCAAAAGCAATGCCCTCTACGCCAAAACCAGACATCTTAGAACTCACTACGCCAATAACCTTTCCTTGTTTGGATGTCAGCACACCACCACTGTTGCCGGGATTTACACTGGCATCGGTCTGAATAAGGTGGTTTCCTATATCATCAGTTCTGATGCCTGATATAATGCCTTTTGATACACTCTGATTCAGGCTGCTGCTTGCCGGGGTGCCAATAGCATAAACCGTTGTGCCGGGTGAGGCCTCACTGGCAATATCAACCTTAAACGGAATAACATCCTGTCTGGGTATCTTTAAAAGAGCGATATCATGAATTTTGCTTGAGCGAATGATGGAGGCCTCCTGCTTTGTTCCGTCACTGAGTACCACTTCCGGTACATCCATATTTGCAATAACATGATGATTTGTAAGAATATAGCCGGATCGACTGATTATAAACCCGCTGCCATGGCCCTCGTCACTTCTGATGGTAACACAGGCTTTGGTGGCTTCATCCAGATTGGAGACACTCTTATCCGGAATGGCAATTGTCAGTGCTTCAAACTCTGTTTCACGTTTAAGTTGGCTGGTATCATTCAGTACTGCCAGAAATTCTTTTGTGCGAAACAATTTTACAAGGTTGTGATCTATAGCGTTATCAAGCACTTTGTAAAACATATTCCTTTGTTCTGTTATTCCGTCCATGTTCGATTTGCTCATACCGCGCATGGATTTATCTAATACCCCTGAAGATGATTCTATGCTGGTTTGGTAAAGGGTGTCTCCGTAGGCATCTTTAAGCACATAATCCATCACGTAATCATAATTACCAATCTTAGTGTTCTTCTTATTCAGAGAGGTAATGAATTTGACAGATTTTAGTTTTACGTCCATATTAACCTTTCCCGAATACTGATTCGTTATGTATTTGTCATCCTCCTCGTTTTCTTCTCCGCTTCGTGTCTCAAGAAATTCAGAAAACCTGCTTCTGTATTGTTTTTCTGAAAAGAGATCAAGAGGTCCCACTTTGACATTGTACAGGTAAATATAATCTCCATGCTTTTGGCTATAATTGAGGCTGTTGGATTCATATGATGATAAATCAACATTATCAAGCTTTATCTGCCGGTGAAAGTCCAGACTGTCAATATCCTTTGTCATATCTTTAGTCCAGTCATACTTACGTTTGTAATTATAGGTTTTGGGATTAAGAAGATCAACAACAGGTGGTACGATAAACAAGGCACCGGGAATGACACTGAAAATAAAGGTGGGAGATAGTTTATATTGTGTTGCAGATGTATAATAATCAAGGTAACCATCTTTTTCAAACTTGATGGTTTTGGGCTGCAGGTCGCGCTCTAGCGGTATTTTTCCGTTTTCCGGAGTGGTTTCTTCACCATCAACATACATGGTACACTCATCATTCGTCTCAACTTTGACGTTTTGATATTTGCTGTTGAAAATGGTGGCACAGTTGGTAAACAGGAGTGGCAAAAATAAAAATGGAATAATTTTTTTCATTTGATGAAAGTTTTGTTTAATAGAATTATAGCTTAGATTGCTAAAATATAGATTTTACGGGATATGGCAAACTTATGGAAGTGTTTTTTTGGCGCAATTGGTCATACTTGTTTATTATCCTATTGTGCTGCATTTTATGGCGTTTGTGATGTTTAATGAATTTGGATATGGATTTTTCCCTTTTGGATTTTTCCTAAACTAAACGTATTTTTAAGGCCAAATTAATGTTGACTACTGAAACAATGATTCAATGAAACAAGCATTTGATCCTGTAAAAAATTACCATGAAACCCGAGATGAAATCGGTTATGTAGAGCGCAAAAAAGCCACACAGAAGGATTACGACCGTATTGGTTTTATGTCCGGACTGGAAGTACACCAGCAGTTGCTTACCAAACGCAAGCTGTTTTGTCATTGTCCGGCAGGAATTTATCATCACGATGATGATTACGATGCGGAAATAGTCCGTCATATGCGACCTACTCTCAGTGAGCTTGGTGAATATGATGGCACAGCACTCATGGAGTTTAAAACCCGCAAAAACATTTATTACCGTATAAACAACGAAAATGCCTGTACCTACGAGGTGGATGATACCCCGCCTTTTATGATTGACAAGGAGGCACTGGGCATTTCCATCGAAATTTCCCTGCTGTCAAAACTCAATGTGGTAGGTGAGGTGCATGTTACCAGAAAACAATACCTTGATGGTAGCATCCCAACCGGATTCCAGCGTACTGCCATCATCGGGGTGGAAGGTAAAATACCCATTTCCAATAAAGATATCCGTCTTATTCAGTTAAGTCTGGAAGAAGATTCCTGCCGTGAAATTTCCGATATCGGTCACGACAGGGTGTATAAAACCGACCGGCTTGGTATGCCTTTGATCGAAACCGTTACCTATCCCGATTGCGTTAATCCTGATGAGGTGATGGAAACCTGCGACTATATCCGCTTCCTGAACCGAAGCACAAACAAAGTGAGAACTGGTATGGGTGCCGGCCGTGAAGACGTAAACGTGAGTTGCCGGGGTGGCTCCAGGGTTGAAATCAAAGGCGTGGCTCACACCAAATGGATACCTGAACTCACCCACAATGAATCTTTCAGGCAGTGGGCATTATTAGCCATTCGCGATAAACTCAAAAAACGGTTGAATTCCGATAACTGGTCCATTGAATCATCACGACTCGACTACGATGCTTTCGAAATTACGTACCCGTCAATTAAAGTTGCAAAAGACTCCGGACAACGCCTGATGGTCGTGAAATTGCCCGGGTTTAAAGGCATTATGTCTCATTTTACTCAACCGGGAAAAACCTTTGCTGATGAAATATCCGGCAGGCTTAAAGTAATTGCATGTCTGGAAATGCCCAATATGGTGCATACCGAAATGTTTGATCCGGTAATTACGGAGGCTGATATGGACATCATTGGTACCATTATGCAATGGAAGCCTGAGGAAGATGCCCTGATTGTTTTCTGGGCTCCCGAAGAGGATGTAAAAACGGCTCTGGAAACCATTGAAGAACGTTGCACCATGGCATTTGATGGTGTCCCGGAAGAAACACGCAAATCCTTTGAAGACGGTACCACCATGTTCGAACGGGTTTTACCCGGTGCGGACCGCATGTATCCCGATACGGATACTGCACCTATGCCGCTTTCAAGCAGTTACATCGAAGACCTCCGGCGCAATATGCCTGTTGATGTTTCTGATCGCATTCAGCAACTGCGGAAATGGAACGTCCCGGAAGATACCTATCACTACCTGTTGAGAAACAACCAGGTGCCGGTGATTGAGAGAATTGTTAAGGAACTTGATTATGAACCCAAATTTATTGGAACATTCCTGGGTCAGTATCTGAAATTTGTGGAAGGGCATTATACCCGCTCGCAGGAATTTTCATACGATCAGCTTTTTGATGTTTTTGATTACCTGCAAAAAAACACGCTGGAAAAAGAACTGGCTTACCGCATTTTGCCGGTACTCTATGAGCATCCCAAAATGGATTTTGATTCCATTTTGTCTGCCATTAATTTTAAAAAGCGCAGTGAAAAAGACATCATGGAAAATGTGCCCATGCTGGTGGAGAAATACAAAAAAGAAGGCAGAAATCAGAGTAAAGAGAATGGTGCATCATGGGTTACAGGCCAGATACGAAACATGGCAGTGGGCAATATGAACCTGCATAATCTGGTGAAACAAATAGAAAAACAATTTTAGCATTTTATAAAAGGCGTTTACAATGAGCGAAGATTATTTTCAGGGATATAAAGGCGAAGCATTAAAGCTTCTGAAAAAATACCAGGTCAGGGTGTGGGGACATGCCCAGGTGGAAACAACACGCGGACATTTTGAGGGAACTGTTTTGCCCAGATCTGAAAACGATGACGATAAACACATCGTGATGAAAATTGCTACCGGTTATAACATCGGGATTGCTACAGATACGGTAGAAAGCATGGAAGAAGATGGCTATAAAAAAGCCAATTACGGAATTCCCGAAAAAGAATTTCCATACACGGAAAATCTGCCGCATGTAAAACTTTTCGGTACAGGCGGCACCATCGCTTCACGTCTTGATTACCGGACAGGTGCCGTAATTCCTGCATTTTCACCGGGTGAATTGTACGGGGCTGTACCTGAGCTGGCTGATATCTGCAACCTTGATACGGAAAAAGTATTTGCGGTTTTTTCCGAAAATATGGGGCCCACCCAGTACATAGCGCTGGCCAAAGCCATAGGGAAAGAAATCGAAAAGGGTATTGATGGTATCGTGATCGGTCATGGAACCGATACACTGCACCACACCGGAGCAGCACTGACATTTATGTGTCAGAACCTGCCGGTGCCGGTGGTGCTCGTTGGTTCGCAACGCAGCTCCGACAGACCATCATCCGATGCAGCGCTCAACCTTATGCACGCCATGAAAGCAGCCGGCGAATCCGACATCGCTGAAGTACAGGTATGTATGTTCGGTCCCACATCCGATGAATACGGATTGTTGCACAAAGGAACCCGTGTAAGAAAAATGCACTCCTCGTATCGCTCAACCTTCCGCACCATCGGTGATACACCGCTTGCCATGATCAACAGGGAAAAAATCACACCCATCAAAAAGAATTACAACAAGCGCAGAAGCGATAAAGATGTTGTCATAAAGCCATATTTCGATGACAGTGTGACCATGTTGTATTATTATCCGGGCATGAAAGCCGATGTGCTTGACAGCATGGTTGATGCCGGATACAAAGGTATTATCATTGTCGGAACAGGGCTTGGTCATGTGAACAAAGAACTTTATCCCGCCATAGAGCGTGCCCACAAAAAAGGCGTGCATATGTTTATGACACTGCAGACACTCTGGGGCTATGTGCAGATGTTTGTGTACGATACCGGCCGTGATATGATGGCCAAAGGCATTGTGCCGCTTGGTAACATGCTGCCTGAGGTAGCTTACATCAAGCTTGGCTGGGTTCTCGGTCAAACCAGTGATCCTGACAAAGTCAAAGACCTGATGCTGACACCCATTAACGATGAAATTACCGAAAGGGAACCATACAACGGTTACCTTGTCTATCAGGGTGGGGTTCCTGAAGTTGAAGAATTTGTAAGGAACGTACACAAATAATCAAAAGGCTATTCATGACACAAAACAGGGCAGAGGATACAATGCGAATTTCGGGCTTTACCATGGTAAAGAATGCTTCCAGGCTATATTATCCCATAAAGCAATCCATTGAATCCATTTTGCCCCTCGTGGATGAGTTTGTCGTTGCCCTCGGGGATTGCGATGAGGATGATACTACCAGAGAGGATATTTTGTCCATTGGTTCGGATAAAATCAAGATTGTTGATACAGTCTGGAATCTGGATAAATACCCGAGGGGAATGGAAAATGCCCATCAAACTGATATTGCCAAATCGCATTGTACCGGAGACTGGTTGTTTTACCTGCAGGCCGATGAAGTTATCCATGAAAAATATCTGCCCGTAATTGAAAAGCGCTGCCGGGAATTGCTTCACGATAATGAAGTGGAAGGGCTGGTGTTTGATTATGTCCATTTCTGGGGAGATTATAACCATCACCAAACAGCGCATGGGTGGTACAAACGGGAAATTCGTATCATACGAAATGATCCTGAAATCCATTCGTGGGAATCTGCCCAGTCGTTTCGCAGGATACCTGATTTTGATGGTATCAATTACCGGCAGCAGGAAGGAACGTATAAACTGAAATGTGCCCTAACACATGCCAAAGTTTATCATTACGGTTGGGTGCGCCCGCCACAATTGATGCAATCCAAAAAGAAATCCCTTGATACCATACACAAAGGCAGTAAAACCACAGAAGCATTATACAAACACCAGAAGTTGAATTTTGACTATGGGCCACTAGGCAGGGCACAATTATTTCAGGGCTCACACCCCGCGGTGATGAAAAACTGGATGAAAGATTTCCACTGGGCAGATCAGCTTAATTATACTGCCAAAGAAAAAAATCCTGATAGGGTGAAAATGAAGCATGACAAACTAAAATACAGAATCATCTCTTTTATTGAAAAAAACATTATATTTGGCCGCAGCCTTGGGCAGTTCAAAAATTATGTTCTATTACCCAAAAAATAAGGTCTGGTCATTTTACGTTTGAGCTCCTAAGGTCTACATTTAGGGTGTGTTATGAGATTTTATTTTAATCATAAACTGATTGGTTTTATTTTCCTGGTTATTCTGGGTTCGCATAATTATGGCCATCTGTATGCACAGAAACATACGGGAATTGAACTATCTGAAAAGGAAAAGAAAGAAAGATTTGCAGAAGTATACAATAAGTGCAATTTCGATCATGTGGATTCAGCATTGAATTGCAGTCACGGATTGCTCAACCTTGCGGAAGAACTGAAATACGAAGATGGAATAATCAAAGCCTGTCGTGAACTGG
This sequence comes from uncultured Bacteroidales bacterium, assembly GCA_964418565.1. Lineage (GTDB taxonomy): Bacteria > Bacteroidota > Bacteroidia > Bacteroidales > ML635J-15 > JAQIBY01. The sequence continues at coordinate 7,054 of CAYQMB010000028.1, forward strand.
GTTATTCATATACAACCAAATCCATGCTTGATTCAGCCCGGCATTACATTCACCTGGGGCTGAAATTGTCCAGTGAAAATCACAAAAAACTTATGCAGGGTGAACTGTATGAAACCATGGCGCGTACCTTTCGAAAAGAAATGAGGGCGGATAGCATGCGCTATTACCTCACTTTGGCGAAAAATATAGCTGAGGAAAATGCTTACGAGAAGCTTTTGTCAGGTGTACACAATGAATATGCTAATTATTACAGTAATACAGCCCAGAATGACTCTGCTCTTTACCATTATTTGATTGCCCTTGAAATTCATGAAAAAGAAAATGATAGTTTGAATATTGCCACTTCATTGGCGAATATTGGTAAAATTTATGTTACTGAAGAGGATTATGATGATGCTTTACGGGTACTTCGGAAATCAAACAATATTCTCAGACGGATTGGTAAAACCAACATTATTCCCAATAATTTAAATAATATGGGAGTGGTTTACGACAGACGGCAACAATTTGATTCGGCCTTGATTGTTTACAAAGAAGCGCATAGATTGAAAAAAGAAACCGCTAATACAGCTTCTTTGGCCATTTCCTTTTTTAACCTTGGAAGCCTTTCAATCAGCATGGAAAACTACCAGGAAGCTGCTCAGTATATTGATTCCTCCATGCAGATATGCGAAAACATGGGAATAGAACCGGGTTTTGCTTATAATTATTCCGGATTGGGAGAACTGTACTTCAAACAGAAGGAATACGACAAGGCAATTGAATACCTGATTAAAGGTATTGACAAGGCTCAGAAGTTTAAGCTCAATGATGTGGTAAATGAAAACATGCAAAAGCTTGCCGTTACATACTATGAAACAGGGCAGTATAAGCTTGCTTATGAAACTCTGGACAGGTATGTTGAGTTGCGGGACAGCATCCGGACCCTGGATGCAGAAGAGAGAATTAATATTTTACAAACACGATTTAATTCCAAACAAAAAGAAAATAAGATATTACAGCAGCAGGTAGCCTTGCAAAATAAAGAATCTGCTATACAGAAAGCGAAACTGCAAAAACAACGCTTCCAGATTATCATTGCTACCGGTATCATCATCATTATTATAATTGCATTTTTTTACTTCCGAAGCCGCCGTCACATTAAAAAGTTAAGTGAACAAAGCATGATAATTCAGCATAAAAACGAAGAACTTAAAGAGCTGAACGATTTTAGAACTAACATGATTAGCACAATGGTGCATGATCTTAAAACCCCGCTGAATACCATTATCGGATTGTCTGACCTCGGTCCGGACAGCGAAGGTGTAAAATACATACACAAAGCCGGATATAACATGCTGACCCTTGTTAACAATATTCTGGATGTTCAGAAACAAGAGGAGGTTGGCCTGCGTGTTGATTTTAAATCTGTCAATCCCAGGGAACTTATTCATTTTGCTTTAAAAGACCTGAAAAATGAGGTGGAACTGAAAAACCAAACCATCAAAGTGATAAGTGACGAGGTGATGGTTAAGGCTGATGAACATCTTGTGCACAGAGTTCTGGTTAATTTGCTTACCAATGCCATCAAGTATTCACCGGATGACTCTACCATTGAGGTCTATAGTAAATACATGCCGGATAAACATGTGGTTGAATTTGCCGTTATTGATCAGGGACGGGGAATTGATCCCGATCGCATTGATATGGTGTTTAATAAATTTTCCTCAGATAAAAATTCTGCCCTGTCATACTCTTCCGGTATTGGTCTGTATTTTTGTAAAATTGCTGTGGAGCAAATGCAGGGTGATATCGGTGTTGAAAACAGTGGGGCAGGGTTAAAGGCCTGGTTTACATTGAAACCTGTGTTAAGTGAACAGAAATCTGAAGCCTCCGGTCAATAAATTCTTATCCCCAGCGTTATTTGCCTGAATGAGAAACAGAAGACAACCCATAGTTTTTGCGTGCCTTGGTGCCTTGTTGATGCTTTCGACCACACTTCCAGCTCAGTTTCAATACAATTATTATGAGCAGGCAATGTTTCAGTTGCAACATGAAAATTATAAAGAGGCGGTTGATTTATTTACGTACTCCATCCAACGCAATGACAGCAACCCCGATTCGTGGTTTTACCGTGGCTTTTGCAAATACGAATTGTCGGATTATCATGGAGCTATATCGGACTTTTCCAAGGCTGTTGAGCTGGCACCCTATTACCACAAAGCCTGGCTTTACAGAGCGATTGTTAACAACCGGCTGATGAATTATGAGCAGGCACACCGCGATTTTGATATGGCCATAGAGTTGGATCAGGATGATCCCCTCGTGTATTTCCAGCGCGCCATTAGTATGCTGTTTCTCAAACGGTATGATGATGCGATACATGATTGCAATAAAGCTCTGGATCTCGGTTTGAATAATGTTGCGGTATATACTGTCCGTGGAATAGCTTACAGGGGAAAGAAAGAGATTAAACGGGCTGTTAATGATTTTAATTCAGTGCTCACTGTACAGCCAGATAATACCAATGTGCTGGTGCAAAAGGCCATTAGCTGGAATGATGCTGGCAGACGTGACTCGGCGATGATGTATATCGACAGGGCCATAACACTGGAACCTGATTTTTATTTTGCTTACTTCCAGCGTGCTCAAATGCATATAGAAGATACCGCATGGAATAAAGCACTGCGTGATTTGAATTTCATTCTGAAAGATAAGCCTTTAAATACCAGCAGCCTGTTTTATCGTGCCCTGGTGTACAGCCAGAAGAATGAATTTGACAAGGCGACAGAAGATTATAATACCATCCTGAAAAAGCATCCGGATAACATTCTTGCATGGTATAACCGGGCAGGCCTCCACGCGGAAAGAGGCAATTATGAGGCTGCACTTCAGGATTATTCCGAATGCATTCGTTTATTCCCGGATTTTGCCGATGCTTACCGTAACAGAGCTTACGTTAAGGAAAAGCTTAAACGCTATAAGGAGGCGGCAATAGACCGGAAAATGGCTGCCTCGGTTAATAACATCAACGGGCTAAAAAGCAAACAGCTCAAATACCGTCAGGGCATAAAGCTTCAGCGACTTACCAGCCTTGATACGGATTTTTCCACCTCCGGTGAAGCAGATCAACTCAGCAATATTGAAGCTGAAACCATATTTGTTGTTTTTCCTCCTGATATAAAGGGTATGGATTACGCGTATTATGATGTTTACAATAAGGATGTATACGCCAATGCTGATCTTCAGCGAAAAACCGTGTCGCTCAGCAATGCTTACAATGCCCTGAATGAACAAAAAATACTGAACCTGGTAGATTCACTGGACACCTGCATTTCCGACAATCCCAGGCAAGTGATGAACTACCTCTACAGGGCCTCTTTACTAAGCATTCAGGGGAATTTTAATCAGGCCATGGATGATTATGAAACCGCCATGTCACTGGCTCCGGATTTTCCGCTGGTTGATTTCTCCAAAGCAAACACATATATCCTTCTGGGACAATTTATGGAAAACATCACATCAGGACAGCAGGTTTTTGTGCAGCGGCGTAAACCACAGATTGAAGAAAGGCAAAACATAAACCCGAATTTTACGGATGCACTTTCGACGTATGAACAATGTCTTAAATCAGACCCTGAAATGAGTTATGCATGGTTTAACAAAGCCTATGCCAGATCACTAACATCAAATCACTGGCAGGGCATTTCTGATTTTCATAAAGCAATTGAGTTGAATCCGCAGTTTGATCAGGCTTATTATAATCTGGGTTTAACCTACCTCTTTTTGAAAGAAAAAAACAAAGCCTGTAAAAATCTTGGCAAGGCCGGCGAGCTGGGTTATCACAATGCATGGCAAGTAATTGAGCGGTATTGTAAATAAACAGAACTTTTTTTATCACAGCGATGTTACTCTCAGGCTTTTTTGTATTTTTAACAAAATTTAAGTCATAGTGAAAAACGGTTTTTACATAGCTTTTGCAATCGTTTTTGTCCTCTTGAACTGGCTTAGCATTCCATTGAAGGCACAGCGGGTTGGTATTGAGTCGGTTAATAGCTTTCAGAGCGATGCCGCCTTTTTCGGAACACCCCTTGTTACCAGCGAATCAATCGTTATCGGCTCACATGATAAATATGTGTATTTTTTTGATCACAAGGGCGACCTGATTAATAAGCATAAAACCGGTGGTTTCGTGCATGCAACTGCAGAGCAACTTAATGATGGACGGGTAGTAATCGGCAGTTACGACAGATGCCTGTATTTCTTTTCACCCAAAGGACGTTTTCTGGATAAACTGCACATTGGAGGCCGGATATTTACCAATGTCATTGAAAGCCTTGATGAGCAACTTGTGTTTGGATGCAATAACAGCCTTGTCTTTCTTAATCCCGATACGCAGGAATTTGTCAAACGCCGCACGCGCAACCTTTTGCATGGTAGCATTCAATTGCTTAGCAATGGGGAAATAGCCATTGGCTCCAATTCCAAAGCCATGTATTTCTTGAATTCTATCGGGGATGTTCTCCGTCAATATGTTGCTGATGGCTGGATAATCCATTCTGCACCTGTGGAGCTCAGCAACGGGCTGCTTGTGTTTGGCTCATATGACAGACGCCTGCATTTTACAACCCTGAAAGGGGAGCCTGTGGGTAAAGTGAAACTTGGTGGCAAGATTCACGGAACACCGGCTGAATTAAGTGATGATAGAATTGCTCTTGGAGCGTTTGACGGACTGGTGTATTTCGTCTCCCTGAACGGGAAAGTGCTGAAAACCTTCGAAACCGGAGGTAAAGTAGTGTCTTCTCCGGCCGTTTTCAACAACGGTACTCTGCTTATTGGCTCCTATGATCATAACCTGTACTTGTTGTCTTCAGAAGGAGAGGAACTTGCACGCTTTGATACCGGGGGGAATATATTTTCTTCTCCGGTTATTCTCAATGACAGCACCGCTTTTGTCGCTACCACTTCAGGTAAAGCCTTTACACTCCGTTTAAACAGTCATAATCAATAAATAGCCCTTTTGTGGCGGAAATATTTCCCCTGTTATGTGTTTTAACCAAAAAATGTGTAACTTTGGATGAACCCAATACCGGAGAATAATCCGGTTAAAAATGATGGTAATATGAAGCAGTTAATTGGTGGGATATTTCTTTTAGCATTGATTGCCGGTGGAACAGCCTGCAAAACTAAACCGGATTGTGAATACGACCATACCGGAACATTGGAGGTTACAAACTCTGACAGCCGCACTTCAGAAGTCAGACTAGACGGTACCAAGCTGTTCGAACTGCAGGGTGGTGAAATGAAAGACGCCGAACTGGCATCCGGTGAACATACGATCCGGTGTTTTACTTCCGGAGCTGACCCCGCCGAAATCCAGGAAACCATAAGCATCAGCGACTGCGAAACCACCGAATTTGAAATCAATTACTAATGGGGCTTAAGCTCTACAAAGCATCCGCAGGATCTGGCAAAACATACACCATGGCGGTGGAAATCATTGCCGTCCTGTTAACTCATCCCGATGCATATAAACATACCCTTGCAATTACCTTTACAAATAAGGCCGCAGGTGAACTGAAAACACGGGTTGTTTCCGTATTGGCATTGTTGGCTCAGCAGGATGAATCCAAAGGTTATTACGATAAAATTAAAAAGAAAACAGGCCTTCCCGATGATAAAATTGTCAAAAATGCGAAAACGGCCCTGAAGTTTGTTTTACACGATTACTCCCGCTTGTCCATTAGTACCATCGACAGGTTTTTTAACCGTATTCTGGCTTCTTTTAGTTACGAAATCAACATCCGTCCGGATAGTGAAATTAGTCTCGATGATAAAATTAACAGAGAAGAGGCACTGGATGAGCTACTTAGCAGTTTTGATATCAAAACCCAACTGGGCAAATGGTTGCTCAATTACGCCCGTACCAATATTGCCGATGATAAAAACTGGAACATCCGCAACAAATTGTTTCAGGATTCTGAAGCCATCACTCAGGAAGCTTTTCTGCATAAAGAGCAAAGCCTGCGCCTGATTAATGAAGATAAATCGATTCTGGAAGATTACAGAGATACGGTTTATGCCATCATTGAAAACCACAATACGGAACTGCGTACCATTGCTCAGGTAACTGAAAAAGGACTGATGCAGGCCGGTTTGTCTCTGAATGATTTCAAGCATAAAAAAAGCGGAGCGGTTGGTTTTTTGCTTAGCCTCAAACACGGGTTCCGGGATATTACAAACAGAGCCCTGCGAGCCGTGGATGAGCCTGAAACAATGCTCAACAAACCTGACCATGACAATTCGGAGCGGGTTGATTTCTGCCATAATAAATTGCACCCTCTCATAACACAGGCAGTAGAATATATGCAGAAGCATGAACAGGAATATTTTACCGCTGTGGCCATAAAAAAGAACATCAACAGCTTTGGTGTTCTGCTGGATATCAACCATGAATTGCGCCGGCTTTGTGCCGAAAGACACATTTATTTTCCTTCGCAGATGTCCCAGTTGCTGCATGAAATTGTCAGCCTGGATAATGCCTTGTTTGTGTACGAAAAAATGGGAACGCGCTATAAGCATTATTTCCTCGATGAATTTCAGGATACCTCGCGCATGCAATGGAGTATTCTGCGCCCCCTTCTGGAGGAAAGCCTGGCCAGTGGTGGTAAAACCATGATTGTCGGTGATGTCAAGCAATCAATATACCGGTGGCGAAATGGCGACTGGAACCTGCTCAGCTCTCAGGTAGAATACGACTTGCCTGGCGTTGAGAACAAAACCCTGGATTTTAATTTCCGAAGCCGGCCAAACATCATACGCTTTAACAACCATCTGACCCATGCCATGATACCGCTGTTTCAGAATGCAGCTACAGGTGGGAGTGAGGCAATACCGGATATGGATATCAGTAAACTGTATAATGCTTACCGACAGACTCCCAGCCATACCGGTGAACCTTTTGGCGAGATCAAAATGCACTTTATCGATGAACCGGATGATGAGGATGATGACTGGAAGCAAACAGCCCTGGATGAGATGGTGGATGAAATGAAATCCCTGCAGGATAAAGGCTATTCACCCGGGGATATGGCCGTGTTAACGCGTAAAAACGATGAGGCTGCAGCAGTAGCTCTGCGGCTGATGAAAGAAGATCAGCAGGCGGATTACAGCTTCCCTGTTGTATCTGCAGCAAGTCTCAAACTTACTGAACATCCGGCAATTCAGTTACTACTGTCTGCACTAAAATGGATTGACAATCCGGATGACCACATTGCTTTGTCAGCATTGGTTCATACATGGCAAATTGATATTCTGCACAACAAAACCTATCAGCCTGGCCTGATCAATACCGATGACCAATTACTGATTGAACGCTTAATGCTGGATTTGCCCCGGGCATTTCAAAACCAATATCAGAAACTTACCGCATGGCCGCTTTATGACCTGACAGAAAACCTGATTCACTGGTTCGGCCTGGATGAAAAAGCAGATGCCGTGGCTTTTCTCAACGCTTTTCAGGACAATGTTTTGTCATATTCCGAGCGTAATCCGGTAGAAATTGCAGGTTTTTTAAACTGGTTTGAGCAAAAAGATGTGAAGCTTGATATGCCCGATACGGCCGATGCTGTTGTGATCAGCACAGTTCATAAGGCCAAAGGGCTGGAGTTCAGGTTTCTGTTTATGCCCTATACGGATTGGCCTGTGTCAAACAACAAAGGCTCGAAATTGTGGGTTGAACCACACAACGAACCATTTAATGCCTTGCCGCTTGTGATTGTGGATGCTGTTAAAGACCTTGCCAAAAGTCAATTCGTTGACGAATATCAGCGTGAGGTTTTTAATCAGCATGTTGATATGCTCAATATCTTGTATGTGGCCGTTACACGGGCAGAAGAAGGACTTTATGTATGGGGGCCGGCTTTTGAGCCAAATGGAAAATCAACTCCCAAATGTGCCAGTGATTTCCTGCACATGGCATTGCATAATGCTTCTGTTACTGGTGACGTAGATAACCTCATTTCAGAATTTGATAATTATCTGAATTCGGATAAATCCCGGTTTCATCTCGGTGAAATCCCTGTTAATTCTGATGCCACGAAAGAAAGGGAAGCTGGCCTGAACCTGAATTCGTATACCGTTAATATCCGGGAAAACAGTTTTCGGTATCACCATCCGGATGCATTCCTGAATCTTGAGCAGGATGAACAAATCCGCCACAAAACCACAGCCGGTTCGGTTTGTCACAGGATACTCGAAAGCGTTAAAACAATCGAGGATATTCCGGAAGCCATTGAAAATGTTGTGCGCAGCGGTCGAATATCCCGGCAGGAGGCTGCCGATTATGAAGCACTCATTGAGGCTGCAGTTGTCAGAGAGCCTGTCAAACAATGGTTTGATATCGATGCAAAGGTTGTTAATGAACAGGATATCCTAATGCCCGATGGTAGTTTCATCAAACCCGACCGTGTTGTAATCCTTGAAAACACCTCTGTGATTGTGGATTACAAGTTTGGTAAGCGTAAAAGCCGGAAATACCATGAACAGGTAAATCAATACATGACGGCTATGAAAAAAATGGGATACACGAACGTAAAAGGCTACATCTGGTACGTCTTTTTGCAGGAAGTGGAGGAAGTATCTGCATAATGCCGCATAGCTCAGGCAGGAAAGGCATTTGAGCTTTTATTATCTCCGGAGAAATTGTATTTTTACCAAAATTTTAACGATGAGACGATTTATTCGCTTTTTGGTGAGAAAAATTCCGCGCCCCGTACTGATCCGTTTTTCGTACGTGTTTCGCTGGCTTATTGTTCCGTTTTACAGGGGAAATAAATACGAATGTCCCGTTTGTGGAGGTAAGTTCAGAAAACTTTTGCCTTATGGTAACAAAGGGGATGATAATCGTCTTTGTCCGCAGTGTCTTTCTCTGGAACGGCACCGATTGATGTGGCTGTATTTTAAACATGAAACCAGCTTGTTCACCGAAAAACAGAGTTTATTGCACATTGCCCCTGAACAACCATTTTTGCCACGCTTTAAAAAGCTTGACAACCTGGATTATACCACCGGTGATTTGCTTAGCCCCATTGCCGATGTGAAAATGGACATCATGGACATCCCGTTTGAGGACAACCATTTTGATGTGGTAATATGCAATCACGTGCTTGAACATGTGGAAAGTGATATCAAAGCCATGAAAGAAGTGCTCAGAGTGCTAAAACCAGGCGGATGGGCTATTTTACAGGTACCAATCAATTACAACAACACGGAAACCATAGAAGACCTGAGCATTACCGACCCAAAAGAACGGGAACGGCTTTTCGGACAGTATGACCATGTGCGATGGCATGGCCTGGATTATGGCGACAGATTGCGCTCTGCCGGCTTTGAGGTGGATGAAAACCGCTTCGTCGATTCCTTTTCCGATGAGGAAATTGAGAGATACCGTTTACGAAAAAATGAAACCATTTTTGTAGCGAAAAAGTCACCGCATTAAGTTTGCTGAAACAAACAGTGTAAAAAAATAGCTTCTCACCACAATGGTTTAAAATTTGTAAAATGAACTGTTAATGTTTGTTACTCAGGAAATGCAGGTATTTTATATCGCAACCTTATTTAACGTAAAATAATCAAACCATATAAGGCATATAAGGTATTATAAGAAAACCTTATTATGACCTTATATGGTTCAAAAGATTAGTCAAAACATTGGTGTTATCAAAATCGAAGCCATACAGGTATGCCAAATGCTTGCAGAAAATGAAAGAATATTTGCCGGCATGAGCTCGGGAGCTTCTCTGGCTGCCGCTTTGAAATATGCATCTGTCAGGAAAGCAACAAACATCATTGTTATCTTTCCTGACCGCGGTGAAAAGTACCACAGCACAGGGATGTTTAGTTAGTTATGATATAATAATTCATATGCATTGTTTGAACAATGGAGATTAGCACCTGTTGCTGTTTATGTGTCAAAAAGCATACAAGAATATTTCAGTATTTGAATGCTTATTTGTATTTTTACAAAAATTGTTAAACAGTTAACAACTGTGTTCTTTGAAACGTCTGGTCACTTGGTTGGCTCAAGCATCCAACCTGTCAGATAATGTAAAATAGTTGAAGCAAGAGTTTATGAAATTTAAACCAGAATCGTACAAAATCCGTGATGAGCGGATGAAACCATTTATTGATCCCGATGAAATATGGGATTTCATTGAAGAAACTAAAAATCCCACAGCAGAGGAGGTTGAAGCGGTGATCAGTAAATCCCTGAACAAAGAACGGCTGAACCTCAGGGAAACAGCCATTCTCATCAATGCAAATGAGCCATCTCTTATTGAAAAAATAAAGGATGGTGCCCGTGAACTTAAAGAAAAAGTTTATGGCAATCGCATTGTATTGTTTGCACCCTTGTATATTGGAAATAAATGCATAAACAATTGCAGTTATTGCGGATTCAGAACATCCAATAAAGAAGCAATCCGTCGTACCCTTTCCGATGAGGAAATTGTAAAAGAAACAGAAGCGCTTGAAGAAAACGGACAAAAACGATTGATCCTGGTTTATGGTGAACACCCGGATTATGACGCCGATTATATTGCACATACTGTAAAGACCGTTTACGATGTCAAAAAGGGCAGAGGTGAAATCAGACGTGTCAACATCAATGCAGCTCCGCTGGATATCGAAGGTTTTCGGAAAGTAAGAGAAGCCGGCATTGGTACCTACCAGGTTTTCCAGGAAACCTATCATCCCGGTGCTTACAAACTCTTCCATCTGGGTGGACCAAAATCCGATTATGAAAACAGGCTCACATCCCTTGACAGAGCTCAGGAAGCGGGCATTGATGATGTTGGAATTGGCGCCCTGTTTGGATTGTACGACTGGCGCTTTGAAGTAATGGCCATGGTACGCCATACCAACCATTTTGAGGCTTGCTACAATGTTGGACCACACACGCTTTCTTTCCCCAGAATTAAAGATGCTTCGGGTACAAACGTGACAGAAAAATACTTTGTCAGCGATAAGGAGTTTGTCAAGCTTATTGCCATTTTGAGGCTTGCTGTGCCTTACACCGGGTTGATTCTTACCGCCCGTGAAAATGCACAGGTAAGGGATGAAGTTATGCGTTTTGGTGTTAGTCAGATCGATGGAGGTACTAAGCTTGAGCTGGGCTCCTATGCTGCCAGTAAAAACGAAGAACAGAACCTCAACAAAGAGCAGTTTGCCATTAACGATAACCGTTCCCTGAATGAAATCATTGATGAACTGCTGGATAAAGGTTACCTGCCGAGTTTTTGTACAGCATGCTACCGCCTTGGCCGTACCGGCGAGCATTTTATGGAATTTTCAGTACCCGGTTTCATCAAACGGTACTGCACACCAAATGCCATTTTAACCTTATCAGAATACCTTGTGGATTATGCTCCGGAAAAAACCGCGGAAAAAGGCTGGAAAGTTATTGATCATGAAATTAATAAGCTCGAAGGATTTGGCCGCAAAGAAGAACTTAAAGAACGCATTGAGCGGATAAAACAAGGCGAACGTGATTTGTACTTCTAAAAAACCTACATTATGGATGAAATAAGAATACTTGGAATATATGTGATAGACCGCATCAAAGAAGCCGGGCGTACGCAAAAACTTCTGTCCCGTTATGCAGACAACATCAAAACGCGGCTTGGTTTTCATGAAGTAACAGAGCAGACATGCAGCCGCAACGGTTTAATCGTGCTCGAACTTGTCGGTGATAAAAAACAATGGACAGATCTTGAACACGATCTTGAAGCCATTGAAGGTGTGCAGGTCAAACGAATGAAATTTGAATTGTAAAAACGTGTGTTATGACAGATTCAATTAAACTATTGGGAATACTGGTACGGGAGCCTGAAGTTGATACGCATTATCTGCAGGATACCCTGACGTCTTATGGTTGCAATATCCGAACCCGGCTTGGCATAAACGGATCGGAAACGGAAAAAAATGCTCTGATTTTGCTTGAGCTCACCGGATCAGAAACCGAACAGAAAAATCTGCAGGATAGATTGCAAAGCATCCGGGGTCTGGAAATCCAGTCCATGACGTTTTAATCATATATGGCAGGAATTATACATATTTCAAGGGCCGCAAGTCTGGCCATTCATTCTGTTCTGGTTATCAAACGCTCTGATAATCGACTGAATGCAACTCAGATAGCCGGTAAGCTTAATGCATCCGCGCATCATGTAGCAAAAATTCTTCAAAAAATGGCACGGCATGATATACTGACTTCGCAAAAGGGCCCATATGGTGGATTTAGTCTGAACCGTGCTGAAAACGATATATCCTTGCTTGAAATTTATGAACTGATAGAGGGTCCGCTCGATGACCATGCATGTCCGGAACATGAAGAAGACTGTCCGTTTGGTGAGTGTCTCTGGGGAAATTTCGGCAAACACACCAGCCAGAATTTTAAAACCTTTCTCAACGAAAAGAGACTTTCCGATTTTTGATCAAAGCGTTTAAATGACCATAAAAAAACCGGCTTTCACCGGTTTTTTTTATTCTTATACTGCCACTTTTAAATGGTTGTCAAACAACGATCTTATCTCATCGGAAGAAGGCCGTGGTGCGGAAGTTGTAATAATTTGTCCATTCCGGTCGATCAGAATAAATCGTGGGATTCCCTCTATATGGTAATCTTCGCAAATGCTGCAATCCCAGCCACCGGTATGTAGTTGCTCCCAGCCGGGTTTGTCCTGCTCCAGAAAATCAATCCACTGCTTGCGGCGTTCATCCACGCTAACAGACAGAATGACAAGCTCGCTGCCTTTGTATTCCCGATACAAGGTGTCGAGGTAAGGTAACTCCTGGCGACATGGTGCACACCAGGTTGCCCATACATCAATATACACAAGTTTACCTCTGTAATCGCTCAGAGAAACACTGTCACCTGTGGTGGTTGGGTATGTAAATCCGGGTGCTTTTTTTCCGGGAGATATTTTTTCCCATACAGCGTAAAGCTTCTCCATTTCAGCGCGCTTGCTGCTGTCTTCCAGATTGTCTTTTAAATGCTTGTATTCTTCCTCCAGACCGTCAAATCCCTGGTAATTTGCATAATCCATAAGTGTCTCGTAATACAGGGCATTGGCAATTTGAGGGTCTTCAATAACCGATTTAATGCTGCGAAGCTTGAATTTTGTATCTCCACGGTAGTTTTTCTGTTCTTCTTCAGTGGGTTCTTCTGTGTTAAAAAAACTGAACGCGTTTTTAAGGTATTGCATGTATGTTTGGCTTTCCAGCATTTTGGGATTTTCAAGCGGCAGCTCCTCGACAAAAGCATGGAACGTAACACTATCAGGAATGCTGATTTTGTTCATGAACTTGTAGTAACGGCTGTAATTTATTTTATTCATCCCAAGCAGGTAGCGGATACGATCTCTTTCAATTTCAAAAAAGCGATTGTCATTCAGCTTTTCGCGATAGCTGTCCAATACACTGACAAGACTATCCTGTACCTGTTTGCCGGTGGCAAGGAATTGCTCCACACTGTCGTTGCGCAACATGGTGTTAAACCATTCATGACCGAAACGCATTTTACGGTAAGCAAGTAAGTATTCTGATGCAGCGGTTTTGCCCCCGGTAAATTCCATGGCATCCTTGTTTTTGGATGCATCCAGCTTCAGTTGTAATGTGTCACCGGGGAAGGCATACAGGTTATATTCCTGTCGCCTGAGTTTCAGACGGAAATAGTTTGCGCTCTTTGCCGGATAGGCATAGGAGAAATGGTTTGCACTGTCCAGCTCTAAAGTGTCTTTCATACTTCCTTTGCTTATAATAAGAGGGGAGTCGGAGGGTGGATGAAGAATTTCTCCCTGGATAACGATGTGTTCTTTTTCTGTTTCCTGGTTTTGGCATCCTGCCAAAACAGCCATGACAATAAGCAGGCTGATGATTTTTAGGTTTTTCATACTTATTTGGTTTTACGATGTCAAAAAACAAGAGCAGGCCAATAAGCCGGATTCTGTTTTATTCTGTCATTTATCTGCGCGGCCTACCCCTTCCGGTGACAATGTCTGAAGGCGGGTCGCCTTCCGTGCCGAAGCACTCCGGAATATACATGGCCTTGCAGCCTGCCAGGCGGACGGCTTCCGGTGTTGCCACCAGAACCGGTGAGCTCTTACCTCACCTTCTCACCCTTATCCGCCAGAAGGCGAACGGTTATTTTCTTCTCCGCTGATTGTACCCTCACGGATACCTTTCCTTTCGAAAGGGCAGCACCCTTTGCTGTCCGGACTTTCCTCTCCCGCAAATCCGGGAGCGACAGATCAGCCTGCTCGCTGCAAAGGTACGAAAAATACAGTTTGCAATGATTAATCAGGTTTATATCATCATAAATACTTATAATTTTGTATCTTTCACCATAATTAAACCTATTAAAAACCATTTATGACGATTAGATTGCTCGTTGCTGTTTTTGTTGCTGCTATTATTCTACCATTAGCCGTTGAGGCACAAACTGGAGGAAAGTACACATTCTATTCCAAGAGTGAAAAAGCAGAACGTTATCGTGCCATGAAAGAGAATTTCAATTTTGAGCATGCGGATTCATCTATGCTTGCAGCACGTAAACTGCAGAAGATCAGTACTGAGATGTCTTTTCCTGAAGGAATGGTGGATGCTATTACCTTAATTGGAAATGCATGGATGAACCAAAAACAGTACGATTCTGCGCTGGTCTATTACACGGAAAGTTTTCAGTTGGCCAAACTAATCAGGGATACGGCTAGCATTCTGGACAATAGCTTTTTTTTAGGCAGGGTGTATAAAGCCAGGCAGGAAGAAGACAGCATGCACCACTATTATACGCTAACCCAAAAGTTGTCTCCTCAGGTTGATGAAAACTATTTGCCTGCTGTATACATTGATTACGCAAACTATTATTACGACAAGATGCTGTTTGATTCCAGCCTGAACTATTACTTTAAAGCACTGGAGATTTATTCTGAAAAGGGGGATTCTGTGAATAAGGGGACAGCCCTAACCAATATGGGAATGTTGTATTCCCAGCTAGGAAATAATGAAAAATCTCTTGAGTTTTTGCATAGAGCACGGCGAATACTCGAAAGAACAAATTCTCCACTAAAATTATCGAACACCCTCAATACCCTGGGAGTTTCATATAAAGAACTTGATATGTACGATTCTGCATATTCTGCATATATGAAATCCTTGCGCATTAGTGCAGAGTTAAACAACATGCCGGATGTTGCAATGGCATATTTCAACATTGGTAATCTGGAAATTAAACGAAACCGTTACAGGGCTGGAAAATCAGCTTTTTTGAGATCAATTAGTATTTGCGATTCGATTGGAATGGAAGTTGGCTTTACATATAATTACTCAGGCCTGGGCGAGTTGCACATGGAGCGTGGGGATTATGCAACAAGCATTGAATATTACAAGAAAGCCATTAAGTATGCAGAAAAATTTGGTCTTGAAAACATCGTGCTCAATTTGCTGAATTCGCTGGCTGAGAGCTATGAAAAACAGGGCAACGATAAATTAGCTCTGAAGGTTTATAAGGAGTATATGGTTAAGAAGGACTCCTTAACAAGCAAAGAAGTGGATAAAAATACAGCCGTGCTGCAAGCTAGGATTGAATCCGAGCAGAAAAATAAAGAACTGTTAAATCAGAAAATTCTGCTTGATGAAAAAGAAGATGCTATTCAACGGTCGGAACAGAATAAGAAAATGTTATTTCTTATTCTGGGAGCTGTATTTGCCTTTTTAATTCTAACAGGGTTTTTCTATTTCCGCTTAAAGCGGGAGCACCGAATCGTTAAAGAAAAGAATACAATTATTCGCCAAAAAAACAATGAGCTTGAAGATCTTCATGAGTTTAGAACCAGTATGATAAGTACCATGGTTCATGATTTAAAAACTCCGCTTAATTCCATCATTGGCTTATCTTCTCTGGATGCTGATGATGAGAACAACAAATACATACATCAGGCTGGCTTAAATATGTTAAACCTGGTTTCCAACATTCTGGATGTGCAGCGCCAGAAAGAGTCCGGTATTGATGCTGCTGTAGAAGAGTTAGACCCGGCTAAAATCATTAGTCAGGCATTTTCTGAGCTCAAAACAGAAATGAAACTCAAAGAAATTCAGATTGAACGGAAACTTGACGAGGGCAGGTTGCTGGCTGACGGGCAATTGCTAAAACGCGTACTGGTAAACATTATCGGAAATGCAGTTAAGTATTCACCAAAAGCCGGAACCATTCGCATTAACGGACAGGTTGTTCCTGAAAAGGCTTCTTATTGTATTTATGTTACAGATAATGGGCCCGGAGTTGATCATGAGTACATTGACAAAATATTTGAAAAGTACATGCAGTATAAGCCCAAGAATTTTGGTATGTCTTATTCCACAGGCATTGGTTTATACTTTTCCAAAATTGCCATGGATGCAATGAAGGGTGATGTCAAAATACGCAACCTGAATAAAGGGCTTGAGGTGTGTTTGTGTTTAGAACTTTCAGGCGAGTGAAATAGCTGATGTTTTCGTCAGGTAAGCCAGGTTCTTTGGTGTTTTCAACTGCTGAATATCTCAAATGGGTGTTATGAGATTCAACGTTTTCAACTAAAATCATCACTTTTCTGGATTGAATGTGGCAATGGGGCGTATGCTCAGGACACAAAATACCCCTCAAAATGGTTTTGTATTTCCTTTGTGCTGTATCGATATCCAAGCGTATGCAGATTGGTGACAAATTCTGAATGCCTGCGTCCTTTTCGGTAATCGGGTTCCCGCTCGGGATGCAGGAGGTAGCGATCAATCAGGTTTATGTCTTCATGTATATTGAGCACCATATGATAAAACAGGTGCTCACGGCTTCGGTAAATGGCAGAGCCTGCAATTTTAATGTTATCAACCGACAGGTCGGAAATGCCGCGTTGATGAATGCCTTTGATTCCCGGCCACGATTCCAGGGCCTGAATGATGCGCTGGTTTGAATTTTTAAAGAAATCCAGTGGCTTTTTGTATTCTTCACGCTTGCTGAGAAATGCAACCACCAGGGTTTTGGGTGTCAGAATAACGGCCTCTCCTCCGGAAGGGCGTTTTAGTACATCAACACCATCCGCCATTGCCATATCTGTGTTTACAGAGCTTTCCACCCGGTTGCTTTGGCCGAGGATAATGTAGGTTTTATCGGGTTGCCAGATAAAATGCGATCTGCCCGACTGGTTGTTCGTAACCAGTTCATAATCGGGCAGATCGTATTTTCGGTATGTTAAACTTGTTTCTGTCATTTGTGTATTGCCTGATCAGCAGCATCAAAGCCGGTTTCCATAAACACTTCACTTACGGTAGGATGTGCATGCACAGTACGTGCCACATCATAAATGGTAGCCTCCATTTCGATGAAAGCTGCTGCTTCGGCAATCATGTCTGTTGCATTGGGACCGACAATCTGTACACCCATGACTTCACCATATTTCTTCTCACTCAGAATACGGACAACGCCCTCGGTTTCGCCTTCGGTCATGGCTTTTCCGTTCACAGAAAGGGGCATTTCGTTAATTTTGTAGTCCACATTTTCCTCCTGCAGCTCCTGCTCGGTAAAGCCGATCTGAGCCATCTCAGGAACGGTATAAATGTTCAGCGGATAGGAGCGGAGGTTGAGTTCTTTGGTGATGCCTTTGATGTGGTTGACTGCAAATACGCCCTGGGCTGAACCGACATGGGCAAGGTAAGAGCGGCCGTTAACATCGCCTATGGCATATATTGACGGAACGGAGGTCTGCAGACTAAGGTTGGTTTGTACAAACCCATCATCGCTAAGATTAATGTCCGGATTTATAGCCGGAAGCACAGCTTTGCGCAGACTTGCATTGATAATTGGGGTGCCTTTTGCGGGCAGGTTTTTCTGAATTTTCACACCCTGTCCCTTCAGTTTTTTGCGGATGTAATCGTTCAAAAACTGGTCTCCCTGAGGTATGAGATGATTCTCATGCTCAGTGATAATCATGGTTTTCACACCCAGCATATTGAAAAGCTGAGCCAGCTCTACCGTAACCGGACCGTGACCATAGACGGCAATGGTTTCGGGGAGTTCTTCCATTTTGTACAAGGCACGGATGTCAAGGTTGTTGGTTTCTCCCGGGATTCGTTCCGGCAGTGACCCGGTAGCAATAATGATATTTTCTGCTTCTATTGTCCTGTTATTAACTGAAACTTCGTGTTCCCCTACAATTTCTGCTTCACCAATGATGGTTTCCACGCCATTTTTTTTCAGTAGAAACTCAACCCCATTGGTGAGTTTGTTAACAATTTTATCGGCACGGGCAACAGCCTGAGGCCAGTTAAATTCCAGGTTTTTCATGTCAATGCCGTCGATGCCAAATGTTTTAGCATCGTTTAGCCGATTGTAAAATTTAGCACTTTCAATCAGCGCTTTTGTGGGTATGCAACCCCAGTTCAGACACATGCCTCCAATGGCATCTTTTTCAATAATGGCTGTTTTCAGACCGACCTGTCCGGCACGTATACCGGCAACATATCCTGCAGGTCCTGATCCTATGATTACGAGATCGTATTTCATAATGTCTTGCATTTTTTTAGGTTCTAAATTAGTCCATAATTAAACTTACCGGATCGGCGAGGTAACGCATCATGGTATTCAGGAATCGTGTAACTTCACCACCGTCTACAATTCTGTGATCTACTGAAAGGGAGAGGGGAAGTTTGTTTCCGGGTACCACGGTGTCATCTTTTACTACCGGTTCTTTGCTGATGCGTCCGATACCGAGTATTCCTGCCTGAGGATAATTGATCACAGGCACAGCAAATTTCCCACCAATGCTACCAAAGCTGGTAATGGTGAATGTCCCGTCTTTCATGTCATCCATGCTGATTTCACGATTACGTGCTTTCTCAGCGATCTCATTCACTTTTTCAGCAATCTGACGAATACTCAGTTTATCCACATCACGGATTACGGGAACCAACAAGCCATCGTCTGTATCCACAGCAATACCAATGTTGTAATAATGCTTGAAAATCATCTTGCCATTGTCCATATCCATTTCCGCGTTCATGGCTTTGTGTTTCTTTAAAGCCTGAGCTGTGGCTTTCAGGATAAATGGCAGGAAGGAGAGTTTTATACCATCCGCTTCGAATTCGGATTTGTATTTTTTTCTGACATCCATCAGTTCACTTACCTCAGCTTCATCAAACACGCTCATATGTGCTGCGTTGTGTTTGGAACGGAGCATATTTTTGGCGATGGTTTTTCTAAGCTGGCTCATGTCAACCACTTCAACCCTGTCTTTTTGTTCTTCAGGTGCTGATGTGGATTTTGAACTGCCACTGTAGGAAGCTGATTCAGAAAACTTGCGTATATCTTCTTTCATTACGCGTCCGCCAGGTCCGGTGCCTTTTACCTGATTGATGTCCACGTTTAGCTCTTTCGCAAGAGCACGGGCTACCGGAGTAGCAATGGCCTTTTTGGGTTTGCTTTCACTTTTGGATTCGTCTTCACCTTCATCGCTGGAAGGCAGGAAAGCATTGTTGCCGGCTGATTCGAGGGTGCCCACAACACCGGCTTCTTCTTCTTCCACGGGTTCTTGTTTGGACGGTTCGCCCTTATCAATTTTTTTGGATTCCTCCTGTGCTTCTTCACCCTCTACGCCTTCAATGTCAAGTTCCACAAGGGGGTCGCCTACATTGATGGTTTCGCCTTCATTGCCGTATCTGGCAGCGATTACACCATCTTTGGGTGAGGGAATATCAGTTACTACTTTATCGGTTTCCATTTTAACCAGCGACTCACCGGAGGCAACGGTCTGGCCTTTTTCAACATACCATTCCACAATGGTACCTTCATCAAGACCTTCACCTATATCGGGAAATTTAAATACATGTCTCATGGTAGTCTCCTTTTAAAATTTTACGGTTTTCATTATATCATAGAATATTTTTTCTGCTGAAATCATGAAATGATGCTCGCCCTTAGGAAGTGGAACGATGGTATCAAATCCAGCCACACGTTTTGGTGGTGCTTCGAGATGCAAAAATGCTTCCTCATTCACAATTTGTGTGATTTCTGAGGCCACACCGAAAGAACGAGGGGCTTCATGCACGGTCAGCAGTCTTCCGGTTTTTTTCACAGAAGATACAATTGTTTCTTTATCAAGTGGATATATGGTTCTCAGGTCAATGATTTCAACATCCACACCTTCTTTTTTAGCCATGGCTGCAGCTTTTTGGGTTTCACGCATCATGGCACCATAGGCCACAACTGTGATATCTTTTCCGTTGCTAACCACTTTGGCTTTACCTATCGGCACAGTAAAATGCTCTTCTTTTACCTCCTGTTTTACCGCACGATAAATGCGTTTAGGTTCCATAAATATAACAGGGTCATCGCTTTCAATGGCACTAATCATAAGCCCTTTGGCATCATGTGGAGTGCTTGGTATAACCACTTTCAGACCGGGTATGTGTCCCCAGATGGCTTCGGCACTTTCACTGTGGTGCTCAAGCGCATTAATGCCACCACCGTAAGGCATACGGATTACAATGGGTGCTTTGTACTTTCCGCGGCTGCGGTTTTGCATGCGGGATACATGGGATATTATCTGATTAAACGCGGGGTATGAGAACCCACTGAACTGCATTTCCACTACAGGACGCAGGCCTGCAATTCCCATGCCTACGGCAGTACCTGCAATGGCAGCTTCTGCCAGTGGAGAATCAAACACGCGCTCTATGCCGTATTTTTCCTGTAGCCCCTGAGTTACGCGGAATACACCGCCTTCAACGCCCACATCTTCTCCGTATATGATAACACTGTCGTCATTTTCCAGTTTAAGGTCCATTGCCTGATTCAGGGCATTGACCATATTCATTACTTTTTTCATATTATTTGCCCTCCTTCCACGTTAAGAAACGTTCATATTCAACCTGTTGAGACTTTAAATCATCCGGCATATCAGAATACATGTATTTAAACACATCTTCAACCGGATACTCACCATATTCTTCAGCGGCTGTAAAGTGCCTGTCAATTTCTTTTTTGTATTGTGGCAGGAGTTTTTCTTCCTCCTCCTCACTCCACAGGTTGTTTTCAATCATGTATTTTTTCATGCGGGTAAGCGGGTCTTTCAATCCCCACTCATCCTCTTCTTCCTGGGTTCTGTATTTTGTCGGGTCATCTGAGGTGGTATGTGCACCACGGCGATAGGTAACCGCTTCAATAAGTACTGGTCCTTTGCCATCACGAGCGTGTTTGGAAGCTTCCTTTACAGCTTTAGTCATGGCAAAAAAGTCATTGCCGTCAACCTGTATGCCTTTGATGCCGTATCCAACAGCTTTCACAGCAAGGTTGTCTGATCTGGTCTGAAGCTTTACCGGGGTCGAAATGCCATATTGATTGTTCTGAATAATGAACACAACAGGGGCGTCCCAAACACCGGCAAAGTTCAGCGCTTCGTGGAATTCTCCCTCAGATGTGCCACCATCACCAACAAAGGTATATACTACCTGATCTTTCTTCCGGTAGTTTATCTCATAACCTATTCCTGCTGCATGTACTAACTGAGAGGCAATCGGTACAGAAATGGGAACAAAGTTTTTCGCTTCTTTAAATAAGGATCCGTCCTCGTATCCGATAAAGTACATAAACATTTCCTGCAGAGTGGCACCTTTTGCCAGATAAG
>CAYQMB010000029.1:0-4787 GCA_964418565.1 uncultured Bacteroidales bacterium
TATGACATTAATAAAATCCATTTCAGGTATACGGGGCACCATTGGCGGCAAACCCGGCAACAATCTCACACCTCAGGACATTGTGCTTTTCACATCGGCATATGCCACATGGCTGAGCGAAACACGACAGAAACAGGACAGGTTCCGTGTTGTGGTAGGACGTGATGCCCGAATTTCCGGCCCCATGGTATCAGACATCATCTGCGCTACCCTGAGCAGCATGGGCATTGACATTATCAACATAGGACTTGCCAGCACACCAACAACAGAAATGGCAGTCATTATGGAAAAGGCAGATGGCGGCATCATCATCACAGCAAGTCATAATCCTAAAGAATACAACGCTCTGAAACTCCTCAATCATCATGGTGAATTTCTAAATGCAGACGAAGGCAAGCGTATTCTGGAACTGGCAGAGGATGCAGACTTCATTTATCAGGATGTTATGAATCTGGGTGCCATCAGCACCATTGAAAACTACGAAGACAAGCACATTCAGGCCATTCTGGATTTGCCACTGGTGGATGTGGATAAAATCAGACAGCAGAATTATACCGTTGCCATCGATTGCGTAAATTCCGTGGGCGGCATCGGCATCCCCAAATTGCTGAAAGCATTGGGCGTAAACCAGATAAAAGAACTTTACTGCAAACCAACGGGAGATTTCCCGCACAATCCTGAACCACTTCCCGAAAACCTTACCGCCATTTCGGATACCATCCGTAAAGAAGGTGCTGATGTTGGCTTTGTGGTTGATCCCGATGTGGACCGACTGGCTATCGTATGCGAAGACGGCAGCATGTTTGGCGAGGAATATACCCTGGTAGCTGTGGCAGATTTTATACTGCAAAACAAACGTGGCAACACGGTAAGCAACATGTCCTCAACCCGTGCTTTACGCGATATCACTGAGGCTTATGAGGGTGCAGAATACCACGCTTCGGCCGTTGGGGAAGTTAATGTGGTTGAGAAAATGAAGGAAGTCAATGCTGTGATTGGCGGTGAAGGCAACGGTGGGGTTATTTATCCCGATCTGCATTCAGGACGTGATGCTTTGGTTGGCATCGCTTTGTTTCTGACTTTGATGGCCAAGCGTGGCAGCAAGGTGTCAGCCATTCGCTCAGGCTATCCGGAATACGTCATCTCCAAAAACAAAATCCAGCTCACGCCCGACACCAATGTGGATGCAATTTTGCAGGCAATGAAAGAGAAATATTCCGGCCAGCCTGTCAGCACAGTGGATGGCGTAAAAATAGAATTCGGCAAGGAATGGGTGCATTTGCGCAAATCCAATACCGAACCCATCATCCGGATTTATTCGGAAAGCAAAAGCAGCGAGAGAGCAGAGGAACTTGCTCAGAGAATCATGTCAGAAATAAAAGAAATATCCTAAAAGGGATATTTACTGAAAACGCAGAATACAGTCTGAGGCACCTGCTTCCAGACGCACATGATGACCGTGAGTCAAACTGCGGGAATACGATACATGCCCGACGGGAAAATTGTATATCACGGGATAGTCAAAAGGTGTAACGGCCTCTTCAATTATTTCATAAGCGGTTTTACCAAATTCCGCATCACCCATATCGTTAAACTGCCCGACAATAAAACCCGCGAGTTCATTCAGTTTCCCGGACAGGCGAAAGTTTTGCATGATGCGATCCAGGTGATACAGGTTTTCGCCCAGGTCTTCAACAAACAAGACGGCACCTTTCCAGTCGATATCGAAAGGCGTACCTCTGAGGGCATACAACATGCTCATGTTTCCGCCAATCAGTGGTCCTTCTCCCCTGCCCTGTCGGTTCATGGGGTGTGCAGGCAGGCTGATGGGATTATTTGTCCCCTGCAATACTGCCAAAAACTGCCTTACCGCCTCATCACTACCATGCACAATGTCTTTAGCCATGAGGCCATGCAGGCTAATCAAGCCCTGTTTGAATGCAGCAGCGTGTAATGCTGTGATGTCACTGAAGCCAATCAGCCACTTTTGCTGTTCTGCAGCTTTTTCAAAACTGATTTGATCCACAAAACGCATGCTTCCGTATCCGCCACGGGCACAAAGCACCGCTTTTACTTCCGGATTATCAAGGGCTGTTTGCAGATCACCAAGCCGCTGAGCATCAGAACCCGCGTACTTATAAAACCTACCTGCAGCATGGGGGGCAGTGCTGACAACAAAACCTGCTGCCACTAATCGCTTGCGGGCTGCAGAAATCAAAGCCGGGTCAAGCCTTCCGGCCGGACTGACAATCTCAATGCGATCGCCTTTTTTGAGTGGTTTTGGATGGTTCATGTTGTAAAATTACAGATTTTACGTTACGAAAAAAGTGTAATCTTAATTGTGTAATTTATTCAGAGCCAACATCAATACAGTTTTTCCCCCTGTATCCACGTACCAAGCACTTCAGCATCCAGCACTTCTTTGGGTGAAGCCTCCATCAGGTCCGTATCGAGGATGACAAAATCTGCAAATTTGCCGGTTTCAAGGCTGCCTCTTGTGTTCTCATCAAAGCTGCCTTTGGCTGCCCAAATGGTCATGGAGCGCAGGGCATCTTCACGCGACAAAGCATTTTCCATCTGAAAACCGCCTTTGGGTGTACCGTCGTGGTGGGTGCGGAAAACCGCAGCATAAAACGTGTACAATGGACTGATTTCTTCAATGGGAAAATCCGTTCCGTTGATGATCCAGCCCGTCTGTTCAAGCAGATCCTGATAGACATAAGCCGTTTTCAGGCGCTCTTCTCCCAGGCGTATTCGTGCCCAGTCCATATCCGATGTACAATGGGTGGTTTGTATGCTGGGAATCACATCAAGCTCACCAAAACGCGGCACATCATCCGGGTGAACGGTCTGGGCATGTTCAATACGCCAGCGGTGATCATTTTCATCTTTAACAAACGGCTCATACACATCCAGCAGCACCCGCAGAGAGGCATCGCCAATGCTGTGGGAGCAGACCTGGAAACCGTTTTCAGCCGCTTTCCGGCAATGCTTTTCATAATAGGCGGTATCTTCCAGCATGAAACCGCGGTTACCCGGATCATCGGCATAATCTTCAAGCAGATACGCACCACGGCTGCCAAGGGCTCCATCTCCAAACAACTTGATAGCCTGAATGGTGAGCCTGTCGCTGTGATATGGTCCCTCCGGCAGAAAGCGTTTGTAATTTTCCTCTGTAGGATACATCATGGCATTGTCACGGATTTTGAGCTCGCCGGCTTTGTAAAAGCCATCAAGCCACTCCAGCATCTCTTTGTCAAGACCGGCATCGGAAACCATGGTCAGGCCGGCCTCAATCAGATTTTTTTCAGCGATTTTCAGAGCGTCCAGCCATTGTTCCTTCGTGAGCGGTGGTATCAGTTTACGGACATCATCCATGGCATTGTCAACCAGAACACCGGTAAGCTCACCGTCTTTTTTGACGTATTCACCGCCACTTTTGCGTGAATCTGCTGTAATTCCGGCCATTTCCAGGGCTTTTGAATTCACAAGCGCCGCATGGTAATCAATGCGCACCAGGTAGACGGGCGTATCAGGCCAGCGTTTGTCCAGTTCGGTTTTATCCGGATATTCCTGTCCGGGCCAGTCGTTTTGGTCCCAGCCGCGACCGCAAAGCCAGGCATCATTCGACTGTGCATCGTGCTCATCAAGCCGATCAAGCACCTCATCAAAACTGGCAGCATCCACCAAATCGGCGTAACGATAGAGGTTTTCAGCGTAACCGGTAAAATGTGCGTGGGCATCAATAAAGCCGGGGTAAACAATTTCTCCTTTCAGGTCAATATTCTTCTCAGATTCCCATTTTTCAAAGATGTCATCATTGCTGCCAACAGCCACAATCCGGCCATCCTTTACGGCCATGGCTTCTGCTGTAGAAAATTCCTCATCCATGGTATAGATACGCCCGCTGTGCAAAATCACATCCACCGTTTCCTTTTTACATCCGCTCATAAGCATTCCTATTATTATCAGGGTAATAAAACCAGTTCTATTCATAAAACAATCCATTGGTCACTTGTTCAGCGAATGTAGGGAAAATTTTAAAATCAGGCTGACATTTTTAGCAGGCAATCCATACGCAGGCAAAAAAACGGGCTGCTCCGGTTGGATCAGCCCGTTAGGATCAGCATTTCAAATTGGTGCTATGAGAATACTGTCTATCTACCTGAGTTTTTCAATTTTCTTTCTGGCCAGTTTATCGTCAACCTGGAATTCTATAATGTAAATGCCGGGATTAAACCTGTCAATATCAATGGAACCATCCTGATACAGGACATCTTTATGCATACATTTACCGGTAATATCATACAGGCTAATCGTGGTTTTCTTGCTTATGCCTTCAATCCACAATGCAGACCGTGCAGGATTTGGATAAAAACTGATTTCAGAGATAAGATCGGCCTCAATACCAACCCAGTCGACAACAAATGGATCAGAAAGCAGGCTTGTGCATCCGTCAATTGTCACATCAACTGTATAGGTACCATTTGCAGAAGGTTGATAAGATTGATCATTCGCTCCGGAGATAATTGATCCATCCATATACCATTGATTTCCGGCTGCAGCACTACTCACTAATTGGCCTGAATTTTCTGTTATAACCGGAGTTGGTGGTAATGGGGTAACAATTAAATCGAGAGCTACAACACTGTCGCAGCCGGTCTCAACCGATGTCATGGTATGGTGATACGTGCCGGTGCTGCTTAAATCCGTACCGTAGAAATCGTACACTTCGCCCTCGCAGATCTCAGCGCTGGCAGGTGTGGTATCAATTTCGTGCATCAGAA
>CAYQMB010000029.1:4887-27864 GCA_964418565.1 uncultured Bacteroidales bacterium
ATGTCATGGTATGGTAGTACATTCCGGTGCTGCTTAAATCCGTACCATAAAAATCGTACACATCGCCCTCGCAGATCTCAGCGCTGGCAGGTGTGGTATCAATTTCGTGCATCAGAAGATCCAGTTCAATAACACTGTCGCAGCCGGTCTCAACCGATGTCATGGTATGGTAGTACATTCCGGTGCTGCTTAAATCCGTACCATAAAAATCATACACATCGCCCTCGCAGATCTCTGCACTGGCAGGTGTGGTATCAATTTCATGCATCAGAAGATCCAGTTCAATAACACTGTCGCAGCCGGTCTCAACCGATGTCATGGTATGGTAGTACATTCCGGTGCTGCTTAAATCCGTACCATAAAAATCATACACATCGCCCTCGCAGATTTCTGCGCTGGCAGGTGTGGTATCAATTTCGTGCATCAGCAGATCCAGTTCAATAACACTGTCACAGCCGGTCTCAACCGATGTCAGTGTGTGGTAGTACATACCAGTGCTGCTTAAATCCGTACCGTAGAAATCGTACACTTCGCCTTCGCAGATTTCTGCAGTGGTTAGGGTGGTATCGACCGGATGCACAAACAGATAGAGCTGAATGATGCTGTCACACCCGTATTCTGAGTTGAGTGTATGCTGATACGTTCCTGTTTCGGTGAGAGGTGTACCAAAGAAATCATACGGATTGTTCTGACAGCTGGTGTCGTCAATTTCAGTAAAGTACTCCGGATGGACGCTTATTACTTGTTCCACTGTATCTGATCCATAGGCATTTGATGCTATCAACTGTACGATAAAATCACCGGTTGTGGTATAGATGTGCACGGGGTTTTGCTGGCTGGAGGTATTTCCATCACCAAAGTCCCAATTCCAGGATGTGGGCTCATTGACGGACGTATCGGTAAAACTTGTTTCGCTGTTTTCGCATCCGGCAGAAGCATAAAAATCTGCCAGGGGTTTGAGAAATTCGTATGCTCCGATATCAATGTGGTTGCCCATATACCTTGGTGTACCATCGCTGCTGTTTTGTGGCAGAACAACGTAATTTGAGGCATCGGTATACAAGCGGTATTCACCAGCTTCGATACGGAACGCGGGATAATCCACAGCATTGTAATTGGGAGTACCCTTGTTAAACAGGGGTGTGTTTTTAAGAAGTGAGAAATCATCATTTCCCGGATCTGCAAAATGCGGACCGGATACATTTGTATTCACCTCATCAAGGCTTATGTTAGTACTGGCAAAGGATCCACCTTCATACTGCACATAATTTGTGGCAAACAAACCAGACGTTCCGTTCTGAACAGCATTATAAGCAAAGTATGTGCTTTCATACGTAAAATAATATTGATTCCCATAGCTTGGGGCAGTATTCCCCCACAAAACATTGTTAATAATACGGCCCAGTAAAGTTCCACCGGACTGATTCATATTATCAATACCTCCGCCTGTTTGTCCGGCTGCATTATTTACGATGGTATTGTTTGCAATCAATGGGTCAGCAGTACCAGAACCCGAGCTGATCAAAATTCCGCCACCGCCGTAATTAACAACACTGTTATTTGCAATGAGGTTGTTTATAATCCTTGCTGTTGTTACCGAACCTCCAACGCGAGAAGATATTTTAATGCCTCCTCCGCCGTATGTTGCAGTATTATCAGTAATAACATTATTTACGACGACAGGATTTGTTAGGCCATAAAAGCTTTCGATTTCAATGCCTCCACCGGATTGATTTCCGGCAAAATTGCCGGAGATTGTATTTCCACTAATCAGAGGAGAACACTCAACCCCTGCTTCACGGCTATATACACCTACTCCTCCGGCAGCATTATCGCTGGTATTGTTAAGAATCTGGTTGTTGAGCAAATAGCCAAACACATCAACGGTATCTGCTCTGATACAAATAGCTCCGCAGTAATAATCAGCATAGTTTCCTTCCAGGAGGTTGTTGGAAATTCTGTATTTGCTAAAATCTCTTACATATATAGCTCCCCCATAACGTGCATAGGTTTCGGCATTGTCTGCCTTACCATGAAAAAAATGTGCATTTGAAATGATGGTACTGTCTGCAGATGCTGACATGGGGCCAAACACATCCGTATCACCAATCCGGACTCCTTTCCAGGCTTCCGCACTAAAAGTTGAAAAATCCTCACCAAAGGTTCCATCGGCATCATGATCGGCATCAAAGCGGATGGGGTCAGTTTCAGTACCTTGTGCAAACAATTGACCTGTGCCTTCTATGTATATGCCGTAATCCCCACGGAAGCGAACAACAACGCCGGGATCAATGGTAAGCACACCACCATCCGTGATGATGATATCGCCTGTGACATCCACGGTATCAGCAGAAAATGTCTGAGGTGAACTGATTGTCATCTGGGCGTTCAGACTAACACAGGTTGCAAAAATTAAACTGACGAGAAAAAGGCTTCTTTTCATCATAAATCAATGGTTTTAATGGTTAAAGGATGCATCCCCCGTTTAATGAATACATTCAAAACAAAAATACGAATAACTTATGGCTGCTGTTTTGGCATTTGCCAAAAAATGTGTGTTATCTTCAAGTGAAAAGCAACCCGGAATTACTGTTTTTTGATTTTACTCAGCGTGTATTGGGACATCCCGAGGTAAGAGGCGATCATGTGTTGGGGAACGTTCAGTACCAGGTCTCCGGATTCTTTAACGAAGCAATTATACAGCTCACGTGCTGATTTGGTCTGCAGGTTATTGATCCGTTTTGATTGTTGCAGGTATTGTTGTTCGGCAATGAGGCGTCGCAAATGGTTCATTTCGGGGAATCTGGATTCAGCTTCCAGAATCACAGATTTATGAAAAGAAATGATTTCACTGGAACTGATTGCTTCTACGCAATGATTTGCTGGTTTTCCTTCCGAAAAGGAAGTATGCAGGGTAACGACGTCGTTGTGAGGCAGGTAATAAAAGTAACTGGTGATTTCATTTGTCTGATCATCAAGAGTAAATGCTCTCAATATGCCGGTTTGCAAAAGCCCAATCCTGTCGGCAACTTTGCCGTTTTTAAGAAATATTTCTCCGGGTTTGAGCCTGATGTAATTGACATTATCAGCCAGGAAGTCCAGTAAGTTCTCACTTACCGGCAGATACTTTTCTATGTGCTTTTTCAGGAGGGTTTTCATGACAACTAACCATATCCCCGAAAGTACAAAATTTCCATGCAAAAACAAATGAAAAAACCAAGATTTACAGGATATTAAGCGTAAAAGCCATCCATAGTTAACCGTCCAACGCTGTCCGGATTTTGACTGGTATTCAGGTAGATTTCACGGATACTGTCAGCTATTCACTTACGACGTATTCAGCTTTATACGGCATGTTAATGGTTTAAAATTTTAAAAACTCACGATGATTATATATGGATGAAAGAGTTATTTTACTATTTCACCCTGATATCCGCCCCTGGCCGGGGTCGGTTGTTCAACATGGAGCTCCTGCGGGAGTCCGCCCGGAAGGATTAACAGAAAAAAACAATATCACGGGAGGGACTGTCATCATAAATTTAGCTTCTGTTTCTCAAAAAAAACATTAAGTTTGTTTAAAATGGCACATATGAACTTACAGTATATTTCAGATAGCAAAGGAAAGACCACAGGTGTATTTATTCCAATTAAAGAGTGGAATAAGCTAATTGCCAAATACAAAGGAATTGAACAAGAAGATATGGACATTCCGGAATGGCATAAATATATGGTAAGGGAAAGAATTGCAGAATATCAAAAAAAACCGGATACTGCAGAGGATTTCAATGATGCTATGGACGATATTGAAAACGAATTGTAATGTATAAGGCCATCATCCTACCTCTTGCAAAAAAGGATATCCGGGAAGCTGCTTTTTGGTATGAAGGAAAACAAACAGGACTTGGCAAGCGATTTGCCAAGCAAATTCGGGAAAATATCACTCTTATTAAGAAAAACCCAAAAGTTTTTAACAACAGATATGACAATGTTAGAACTGCAGTGTTGAAAGCATTCCCATTTATGTTACATTACACAATTGATGAATACAATAAACACGTGATCGTTACAGCAGTTTTGCGCGCAAGCAGGAACCCGGAACGCTGGAAAGACAGATAAACAAAATGTGGTGATGTCTACCCCTGGCCAAGGGTCGTGTGTTTGCAGCGAAGCATTTTGTTTCAAACATAAAGTGCCATCCAATGGTATAATCATCTCCGGCTCATGAAATTCTGCGCCCTGACGGCGGCGGATATCCTCAGCATCTGCGGCATGCAGGCTGAGCTGCTCTGGCATAGCCGACGAAGGAGGATCATTACCAGAGCAGCGAAACCCGTGCCGCAGTTGCTGAGATAGAAGCCAAAGGCAGTTAAGGCGCCCACATACATCCCATAAAAAACTCCCGAATCGCATGACCCGGGAGCTTTCTGATTTTCAGTTCTGTTTACAGTTCGTTGAGTGCCTTGTTGGTGGCTTCAATCAGCGGCTCTCCGGACAGCTCCTGACCAACGGCTCCTTTCATCCACATCTGGGGAATCAGACGTCCCTGCGTGAGGGCATTGGTAAGAACTTCTGAAAATGCCTTGTCCTTCATGTAAGCTTCCATCTGGAACTCAATGAGGTGTCCCAGCGGATAGTTGGCAAGATAGAGCGGGGCATCAATCATATGCGAATAGATGCCGAGAATGGGAGAATCCGCCACGCCAAACACATCGGCATAGTACATATTCCACACCTCAATGGCGATTTCCTGAACGGCATCGGCCAGCTCTTCGGGTGTAGCCTCAGGGTGTTCGTACATCCATTTCCAGACCTCCATATCCACAATGGAAACGCCCATAATTTCGTAGGCAGACCAGAAATTATCGAGGGTTGCCAGCGCTTCGGCCTGGGGGTTGTCGCTGCTCATCCCCAGCAGGTCAAGGTCGCGGGCCTGAAACATGAAAGCCACGGCCTCAGTGAAAGCAGTATTGGGCACGCCATGCATAAAATAATGGTCAACATCATGCAGGGTAATGGTTTGTTCCACATTGTGCCCAAATTCATGGACGGCAATGTTATACCCCTTGTATTTCATGCCACTTTCTGGAATGCGGGTACGGAGGTGAGATACATCGTCACGCATTTCGGCACCCCAGGCATGGCCGGCTCCGCGGGCAGGATCAACCACAATTTTGGAAGCAATGGATTCAGCTTTTGCTTTCTCCCAGCCAAGTTGTTTCAGAAATCCGGGCAGTGCTGCGTTGAAAGCGGCGGGATCGGGAAAGCGTTTTTCAGTGATCTTGTCAAGTTCATCCTCTGACACACCGGTGCGGGCTTTAAAACCATCGTACCAGATGTCGTACGGACGCAGATCGCGGCCGAGGCGTTCGGAAATAAGAGCAGCCACATCTTTTACCGTTTCTGAGCTGATGAAATCACGGAACAACTGTTCCACTTCGGGCTGGGTTATTTCCATTGTTTGAGAGAAAGCTCTGTCGATGTAGGTTGGATACAGCGGAGTATATGGATCCACGGCTTTCATGGCTTTGAAGTTGTTGAGCAGATGCTCGTAGCGGGTGAATGGCTCCGCTTCAAACTCCACCTTTTCACCTTCTTTGTACAAAACATTGTCGTAAGGGTTCCATTCGTAATCGCTGGAATTGATAACTTTCTGCGGGATTTCCTGAGCGATGATGCGTAGCATAACCTGGTAAATCATTTCCTGAGCATCCTGAGATGTTTCTCCGTAGTGGGATTTCAGTTCGTCGCGCAGGCCCCAGTGGGAAATAAGCTTGAGGTCTTCGGGGAACAATTTGTCACCGTTTTTGGTGATCAGATGTCCCATGAAAATGTTGTATTCCGAAATGTAGGTATCGGATTCGGTTGTGGAAAGCGAAATAGCCTGCAGCACATCCGCAGGAATGCGTGAGTCAAAGATATCGCCTGCCCTTGCTGCTGCCCAGTCTTCGCGCGACCAGTTTTCGCCGAGTTGCATTTTTTCCTCCAGGCTATATGCAGGAAAATTCAGCGCTACGTAAAACGCGATTTTATTGGCATAAAAATCTTCTTTCATGTGCGAAGAAGCACTGTAGCTTCCAAATTTATAATCCAGTTCATGGAGCTTGCCCATGTCGAGGTGGAGTGGCTCCTGCAGGTCAACGTCCATGCGGTGAAAATAGCCATTAAGAATTTCAAAATTGCGTTCCAGTTTTTTCAGTGCCAGACGGCGCTCTGCGGCATCGCTGATGAAATTTTCGGCCACAAATTTGCGGAAATCCGCTTTGGTGCCATCGCTATCGCGCCACAGGGAGGCAGCCTGCTGTACGCCTTTTTCTATACGCAGGGCATCCACATTGGGGTAAGCCGATTTCAGAGAATCGCTGAGTTCCTGCGTAATGTTTTCACTGATGGGAGATGTTTCCATGTTTTCGTTGTTTGATTCTTCGTTGGTGCACGACAGCATAACAACTGAAAGTGCAAGCATTGATAAAACCAGTTTTTTCATATCATGATAAGCTTTGTGAGATTGCTAATGTATGAAAAATCGGGATTCATATAAGGATGGGACGGGATATTTTTTGGATTTTGTTGTATGTATACCTTTTGGTTGGTGGATAACTTGCAAAGACCGTGCGTTATCAATATCCATCAAACACGTCAAACAATGGTTTATTGTCCATTTCATTTTGTTTTATCATCAAAACACTTTTTAATCATTTTGTTTTGGTTTTGAAACAATTTTGCTATATATTTGTTTTGACTTCAAAACACTTATTATGACTGAGCTTTTTGAATATCAGAATAACCTGCTAAAAAATGTACCAACTCAATGGAAACGGTATGTTTATAACAGATTGCAAAAATCCGGCAGGCTTACAGGGATAAAAGGCTTACGAGGTGTTGGCAAAACAATTCTGTTATTGCAGTATCTGCTTGAGCACAAAAAGGGTAACGACATACTATACGCAACAGCCGAACATCCGTATTTTTACACGAACAGCTTGTATGACCTGGCTCAGGAATTTGTAAAATATGGCGGCAGGGAACTGATTGTGGATGAAGTACACAAGTATCCGGGCTGGTCACGAGAGCTGAAACTGATATATGATTCCCAGCCACAGCTTAAAATTCTGTTTAGCAGTTCATCTGCTTTGGATTTGTACAGAGGA
This sequence comes from uncultured Bacteroidales bacterium, assembly GCA_964418565.1. Taxonomy (GTDB): domain Bacteria; phylum Bacteroidota; class Bacteroidia; order Bacteroidales; family ML635J-15; genus JAQIBY01. Next base: position 12,036 of record CAYQMB010000029.1, read on the forward strand.
GAGGCAGACCTCAGCAGACGGTTGCAAAAGATTGAGTTATACGGCATGTCCTTTCGTGAATTTTTAGCGTTTCAGCATAAGCTGAATTTTAAAACCTACGAGCTCGAAGAAATTTTTAAAAAACATCAGGAAATAAGCGCCACAATAACAAAAGACATAAACATACTTCCGCTGTTTCAGGAGTATCTGAAATTTGGATATTTCCCATTCAGATATGATTTTCAGGAGGATGAAGCGTTCACTTCGGCGATATACCGGGTAATCAATGTTGTTTTGGAAAATGATCTTGCCTGGATAGAAGATTACAGCGCCAGAAACGTGATGAAGCTTAAAAAACTTACAGGTGTTATGGCAGAACTGGTTCCTTATGAACCAAACATCAGTCAAATAGCAAAAAAACTGGAAATAGGCAGGACCACCTTATACACTTACCTGAAAAACATGCACGATGCAGGTATTTTGAGGCTGCTGTACAAACCCGGAAGAGGAACATCCAAACTTCAGAAACCTGCCAAAATATTTTTTGAAAATCCCGGCTTTCTGTTTGCTCTGAGCAAACAACCTGAAAAAGGAACAATTCGGGAATTGTTCCTTGCAAACCAACTTGAAAACGCCGGATATCAGGTAAATATCAGTAAAGATAAAGCTGACTTTCTGGTGGATGAAAAATACACCATCGAAGTAGGAGGAAAAAACAAAAATACCTCTCAAATCAAATCCCTTGACGATGCGTTTTTAGCCATGGATGATGTAGAATCAGGATTTGCCAACAGCATACCACTGTGGCTGTTTGGATTTCTGTACTGATTCGGTCAATCAGATTATAAGTCATTTTATCTTAGGTGTCCCGAACTAAAAGCATTGAGAGATCAAAACATTTTCCACCACATTTTGCTACCTGCACCTAAGGCATTCATGATGTTTTTGTGGAATACAGGGAACATTTTCTGAGCGGTGATTTTCTTCTTTTGTCACAACCTTTGATTGTTTGTGATCCCGGAGGGGCTTCCCGACATCTCGTCGGGATTGACTTCTCGCCCCTCTTATCACAACAAAGCCCAGCACTACCGTGCCGGGCTTTTGTTTGTGATCCCGGAGGGGCTTCCCGACATCTCGTCGGGATTGACTTCTCGCCCCTCTTATCACAACAAAGCCCAGCACTACCGTGCCGGGCTTTTGTTTGTGATCCCGGAGGGGCTCGAACCCTCGACCCGCAGATTAAGAGTCTGCTGCTCTGCCAACTGAGCTACGGAACCATTCAACAGTACAAAAATATGCATAAATCCGGCTCATTATTCTCCGGAACCCTGCTTTTTTCACAATAAAAATAAACGGGCAAACCGCATCCATGCAATTTGCCCGTTCTTAAGCTATTTTATCATCAACTAAATCAATCCGTTCAGCAAATCATCATCCACCAAATTGGGTACAGTGATTTTCAATTCAGGATTGTGTTCCATAGCGCGTTTAGCAGCAAAGATAGCACCATCATTACGTGCCCAGCTTCGGCGGGAAATACCGTTGTTCACATCCCAGAACAGCATATTTTTCAGTCTGCGGTCAGCATCATCAGAGCCATCCAGCGTCATGCCGAAGCCTCCGTTGATAACTTCGCCCCAGCCTACACCACCACCATTGTGGATGGATACCCAGGTAGCGCCGCGGAAGGAATCTCCTATGACATTCTGAATTGCCATATCGGCTGTAAATTGTGAACCGTCGTATATGTTCGAGGTTTCACGGAAAGGTGAATCCGTGCCGGAAACATCATGGTGATCGCGGCCAAGCACGATAGGAGCCTTAATTCTACCATCAGCAATGGCTTTGTTAAATGCCTCTGCAATTTTTATTCGTCCCTCGGCATCGGCATACAGAATACGGGCCTGAGAACCTACTACAAGCTTGTTTTCCTGCGCACCGGCAATCCACTGTATGTTGTCTTTCATCTGCTGGGTGATTTCGTCCGGGGCAGTTTTCGCAATACTGCTAAGCACATCCATGGCAATTTTGTCTGACAATTCAAGGTCAGCCGGATCACCGGAAGTACATACCCAGCGGAAGGGTCCAAAGCCGTAATCAAAACACATGGGTCCCATAATGTCCTGCACATAGCTTGGATACCGGAAATTTTCATTGTTTTCATCCATGATATCAGCTCCCGCACGTGATGATTCCAGCAGGAAAGCATTGCCATAATCGAAGAAATACATGCCTTCAGCAGTCAGCTTGTTGATGGCTGCCACCTGACGTTTCAGGGATTCCCTTACATGCGTTTTGAACGCATCAGGATCGGTCGCCATCATTTCGTTTGCTTCCTCGTAAGACAAGCCGGCAGGGTAATACCCACCAGCCCAGGGGTTATGCAGTGATGTCTGGTCAGAACCAAGGTCCACATGCACACCACGTTCAGCAAGTCGCTCCCAGAGATCAACAATGTTTCCCAGGTATGCAATGGAATGTGCTTCCTGCTTTTCTTTATATTTCAGTGCTGTATCAATGGCTTTATCAGTATCTTCAATCACTTCATCAACCCAGCCCTGCTCCTGACGCTTATATGCCGCTGCCGGATTAACTTCACCTGTAATACTCACCACACCAGCAATGTTTCCGGCTTTGGGCTGAGCACCACTCATACCACCCAGACCGGAGGTGACAAACAGTTTTGTGCCTTTTTTATTGTTCTTGTCAATCATCCGGCTGGCATTCAGAACGGTAATGGTAGTTCCGTGCACAATACCCTGCGGACCAATGTACATATACGAACCGGCTGTCATCTGACCGTATTGGGATACACCCAGGGCGTTGAATTTTTCCCAGTCATCTGGTCTGGAATAATTCGGAATCACCATACCATTGGTCACTACCACGCGCGGTGCATCTTTATGTGATGGGTACAATCCCATTGGATGACCGGAGTACATTACGAGCGTTTGCTCATCAGTCATTTCTGCCAGGTATTTCATTGTCAGGCGGTATTGCGCCCAATTCTGAAAAACAGCTCCGTTGCCGCCATAGGTAATCAGTTCATGCGGGTGTTGAGCCACAGCCGGATCCAGGTTGTTCTGAATCATCACCATAATGGATTTGGCCTGATCGCATTTTCCAGGGTATTCATCAATCGGGCGGGCATACATGTCGTATGTCGGACGGAAATGGTACATATAAATGCGGCCGTACGTTTTCAACTCCTCTGCAAATTCGGGAGCAAGTGTAGCATGATGCTTTTTGTCAAAATAGCGCAATGCATTTCTCAGCGCCAGTTCTTTTTCCTTTTCGGATAAAATATCCTTGCGTTTGGGCGCATGATTTATATCCGGATCGTATGCCGGAGCGTTTGGTAAATCGGAAGGAATGCCTTCCAGGATGCTTTGTTGAAACTGTGATGTAGTCATAGCGGTAATTTTTGTGTAAAATTAACAAAAGCCTGTCAAAATGGAAGGGAAAAATGGCAAAATCCGGCTGACAAATGATACTTTGGGCAAATCCGCTGCTCCTTCGCTCAGGCAATCACCTGCAGCGGTCGGTCTACGGCTTATATCTGCATATCCGTTCGGGCTTTTCTGCATTGCTGTGCTTGTGAGCTTACTGCCGCTCGCTACAGCACAGCGCAGAAAAATGCCCGACCGGATATGCAGGATGCCAGCCTCCGCCCTTTTGCAAAGCCTGCTTTTGGCACCATTTTTGGTCAAAAATGACGCCAAAAGCCGATTGTTCTCAGCTTTGCGAAAGTTCGGAACTTTCGCAAAGCTGCGCCACAATGCCCATTTATTATTGGTGAGACGCACGGCCGTGTGTCTCACAATAATCCAATAAAAAAAGCCACCCACTAACCAGCGGAGGGCTTTTCTTCAAAATATTGTACGCATTACTCTGTCAGGGTAATTTCCGATGTCAGGTCTGTGCTGTCATTGACAAATTCAAATCGCATCTGATCGTTTGACAATTCACGGATTTCCATCATGCCACCCCATGGACCCCATTCTTCATGCACAGAATTAACAAAATAATTCAGTGCCGGGTAATTCTGTTCATGGGGATACTGATTAAAACAAAACCGGTAGATGGAATCCACAGCTTTAAACAGGCTGGTATCTTTATGCAAAAAATACCGTCTGACACGCAATTTTTCTTTGCTATCATCAAATTCCCACTGGAAATTTGAATTGATCACGGTATCAGTCAGGGTAAGGCTCATTTCACCCCCGCCTTCTTCCATAAACACAACATCTGCCTGATCAAAATACGAAGGTACATCCTGATCCGGGCTGAGCGTCACCTCACTGATGACATACTGCCCGTCAACCCGTGCATTTTTGCCCCTCAGGCTAATGGCCGGATCTTCGTATTTACTGCAAGCCGACAAAGCGGCAAGCAGAACAATCCCGATTGCAATGCTGATTTTCCGGTTCATGAAAAATTATTCAACTAAACGCCATTCAATTAAATCGTCATCATCATTGTAATGCTCCAGCCACATGACTTCATCTTCCAGCTTCAGAATGGTATAGTCTTCCCAATCTTCCCACTCTTCTGTAAATGGATTTTCTGTTCTCATCTGGATAACAGTTTTGTCATCATTAAATTCCCATTCAAGCTGACCGTCAACAGAAATGGTAGCTCCTTCCCAATCAGCTGATCCGGTAATTGTACCCGTTCCGTCAGCATTTAATTCATATTCATAACTTTCCTGCTCTTCTGTCATGTCCTCATCAAGCTGACCGTTTTTATAAACTTCCTCAACGATGTAATTTCCTTCCACACGATCTGCTTTGCTTTTAAAGCTAATCATCGGGCCTTCTTCATATTTACTGCAAGCAGAAAAAATAAACACAAAGCCTAAAAACAAGGCGGCTAAACTCATTACTTTTTTCATAGTAGTTGATTTTTGGTTATCCATAAGCAAATGTAATAAAAAAAAGAAAAGCCCCGATGAACTTCGGAGCTTTTCTTCAAAAATATGATTATCAGCCATTACAGTTTTTCAATTCTGGCTGTGCGGCTGCTGCTTCCGGAAACAAATTTCACCAGGTAGATTCCCTTGGCATAATCCGCAACATTCAGGCGGATTGTGTTTCCGTTTACATCATAGGTATCCATCAGTTTACCTGTAACAGAATATACCTTAATCTGCTCAACCTCATCGCCATTTTCAACAGTAAGCATGTCGCTTGCAGGGTTGGGATACATTCTCAGATCAGCAGCAAAATCTTCACCAATTGAATTCACGATCTGGACATCACCATCAACGCGGTAGTGAAGTGAATATTCACCGTATGAATAATTGGTAACGCCTTGTACATTATACATCTGATCCAGCTCTTCCGTAAAAGCAAATGCACCGTTGTCTTTCATCAACAGGGTATCGGTACCAATGGCAACTTTCCATTCCCCGTACTGATTTTGTTCCTCAACACAGGTTGCATTTTCAACGCGGATAAAGCAGGATTCGTACTCTTCTGTATTGGCCTCAGGGATTGAAACCACTTCAGGACCTGTGATTGTACCGCCGATGTCAATGGTCATAAGTTCAGTCACATCTGAAATCTGAGTCATACCATAAAACTCTTCCACTGTACCTGTGATTTGAACGGAATCACCCATATTGGGGGAGTTCGTTTCATCATAAATATATATTCCGTTCCATGCACCACCATCATCTTGCACGTAGTAACCAGTTCCGTAATCGGAGTCGTTAAAGTTAGCAACAATAACACCTTTAATGGTTACTTCATCATTCTCAAAAGGTGAATCACCTGAAGTTGAGTACTGAATGTCATAAATTGGTGTAATCGGAGGGCCTGACAGGTCAACATCAAATGTTACGCTGGCATTTACAGCTGGACTTAAGGGAGCCTCAGTCATATCTACAAGCTCGAGGGTAACCGTATGGCTTCCATTGGCAAGACCGCTGAAGGTAATCGGGTCGAGAGTTTCCTGATATGTATAAGCAGCACCATCGAGGGCATATGCCACTTTTCCATCAGTTCCAACGGTGAAGTTGGTCACGTTAAATTCAACATCCACAGCATCGAAATAAATGGTAGAACCGTTTGTCGGGGCTGTAATAGAGATGTTGGGATCAGTGCTCACACCAAGGTCAATAATATCGTTGTCATCGCGAGGAAGAATTTTAAAGTTATAAAAATACTCCACAACGCCGGTCACGTTATAGGTGTTCCCAATTGTTGGATTGTACAGGTAAAGTTTATCGTCTACCATAGCAGCACCGGAACCATCGTTAACATCCCACTCGTTGTACTGATCGGGAGCAGTTTCGTTCACACCTTCAACCTGTACAAGCACACCTTCGTAATCTTCAGTATTGACTTCTGCAGTAGTGATTTCTGCGGGAGCGGGCAGGGTATTTCCATTGGAAACAATGTCAATGGAATCAACGGGGCTGATTTCTGTAAGGTTATTGTATTCAACAACGGTACCATAAACCACCACGGAGTCACCACGGACGGGACCCGGCGTATTGGTGTAATATACATACACACCATTCCAGGCGCCCATACCATCCTGAATCCAGAATTTATCACCGTCAACAGCAGTAACAATACCAGTTGTAGCTACTTCCTGTCCATCATAAGGAGAATCGCCGGTAGCTGCTTCAGTATATTGAATATCATAAATACTTGTAAGAGCCGGACCAGGTGTGAGATCCACAGTAAAGCTAACTGAAGCTGTAACTGCAGGTGAAAGCGGTGTTCCTGTTCCGTCCACTAATTCCATATCCACTGTGTGAGTGGTTTCTGAAAGGCCGGTAAGTGCAATGGGATCGGTTGTGTAATGAGCCTGAGCAGCACCACCGTCTACGGTATAAGAAATGTAACCGTCTCCGGTGCCATCACCTGGTGTGAAGTTCTGCAGGTCAAATTCAATATTTACATCCGCAGAGCTTACCGTTGAACCGTCAGCAGGAGCTGTGATTGCAAGGTAGGGATCAGTACCAATATCTTCAACGATATCAGCTTCTACGCGAACTGCAATTTTGAAAGCTCCATAAGAAAAGATTAGTGGTGATGTTACGGTATAATCGTTACCCTGAGTGGGATAATACATGGAAGCCAGGCCGTAATCGTCAACCAGAACTTCACCGGAACCGTCGTCGAGCGGGAATTCACCATAATTATCTCCAACAGTATCGTTGGTGCAGGTACCGGTAGTTTCGAGCAGCACACCTTCCCAGCTTTCCTGCGGGCAATCGCCGGTAGCGAGTACTTCAGCAGCGGGAAGTGTATTTCCTGAGCTGTTTACAGTTACGTTATCAGCAAGGATTTTTGTCAGGTTGTTATCTTCACTCACAGTACCTGTTACAGTGACATCGTCGCCCTGAGTTACGCCGGAACCGGCAACCCAGATACCTGACCACATGCCGGTACCATCCTGAATAACGTATTCGCTGTCATAAACAGCTGTTACAATACCACTGGTTTCAACGTATTCGCCTTCAACAGCAGAACCATTTCCGCCACCGTTTCCTGTGGTATCCTGAATTTCAGAAATTGTGTAGACAGTAGGTGTCAGGGTTTCCCAGTTTTCAAAACCACCATTGGTGATCAGATTGGATCCGCCATCTTCGGTATAGATTGCATTGTCAAGAATGCATGAGAAATCGCCATCCCAGTCAGCTGAGATATCATAAGAACGGAAGAACAACGTAGCAGTAGTAACACCAGCAGGTACAGTATCTGACATTTCGATAGTTTCCCAACTTGCACCATCAGTGGAGTAAGGCCCCCATTCATTGGAGCCATCAAAACTCATAGCCAAACGAATTCGTCCGGCGATATCATCATCCATCACATCAACGGATGCCGTGTAAATTGCTCCTGGCGTGACGGTAAATGATGCAGAAATCACCTCGGTGTCCGCTTGAGACTGTGTTGTAGAAGTAAGCCCCAAGGCTGTTGTCCCCTCATTTACCGTTGTTGTCTCCTGGGTCAACGTAATGTTCCCGGGATTCGCATTTGTCCAGTCTGTCAGGGTTTGGGCAAACGCACCAAGACCGATAACGAGACCAATAAAAGTAAAAATAAGTTTCTTCATAAGTATTTCCTTTTTAATTATTATTCAACATTTACATTAACTCAAATATTATCAATACAAAAGTAACAAATTATCAGGATAACGAAGTTAAGCAATCCTTAAGTAAAAGCAAAGGAAATATTTAAACAATTTATTAACTTTATATCCTGATATGAAACAACTCTCAAAACACGTTACAATAATTATTCTCCCTGTCATGCTGATGGCATGCTGTAATCCTTTGTTTGCAAATCATCCCGGTAAAACAGCAAGCGCCGTTAAAAATGATATTTACACCTGTAACCTGAAGGCTGCACAAGAGAAAATTGACGCATTTTCATCGCAAGACCCGGAAATCCTCGCCATGCAATATCACAAATGGTTTGTTGATATGCTGTTTTTTGGGCTGGATTCAAAGGGAAACGTGTGGGAAAACCATGTAAAAAAGGATATAGAAGCCATCGAAAAAGGGGATACTGATCAAGCAACAAAACATGCCATTCTCAGCAATTTATTGTTGCAGGACTGTGTTGTTCAAATGACACAGGAAAACCAATTGTCCGCCGCCACCAGTTTCAAAGGCGGCTACAGACATTATGAGGCCTTAAAAAAAATCAACCCGGATCATCCGGAGTTACTTAAAATTCAGGCGCTATATGAAATTCTGACAGGAATGATACCCGAAGAGTTCAACTGGCTGAAATCACTGCTCGGCCTGGAAGGCAATTTCAAAGCCGGTATGCGCCAACTTAAATCCTACCTCAGCAATTGCAACACAAAAGGCAATTATTATGAGGCTGCTTTTTATTATGCCCTGTTTAGTGCTTACATGGCTGAGGAACCGGACGAAGGCCGGGCATATTATCAGAGCGAATTAACGGAGCATAAACATTCTCCGCTGTTCCGCCTGGGCTATGCAATTTTATCCGAGGCAACAGGCAATACAAAACAAGGACTGTCGGTTCTGCTTGAAAACTATTCAGATCAGGGAGACACAAAGCTCGCCCTGCTTGACATGCACATTGGCAGTTTTCTGATATATCAGCTCAAACCAGAAGGCCAACACTACCTCAAACGCTTTTTAAGTGCATGGCCAGGGGAAAGCTACCGCATGCAGGTTTATAATCTGCTTTACTGGAACAGTTTGCTTCATGAGCCGGAAAACTCACAAAAGCACTACGCAGGAAAAATCCTTGCCATGGCAGCCTCAGACAAGCGTTATGCTGACCACCCGGTTGTCCGGGAGCTGGAGTCCGGAATATCACAATTAAAGCCATTACTGGAAGCCCGCTTGCTTTTCAATGGTGGTTTATACCAGCGCGCAACAGAAACGCTGGATACCGGAGCTCAGGAGGTTTTACAGTCGCCACACAAAAAACATAAACTTGAGTATCTATACCGCAAAGCCAGACTGTATACCAAATCAGAGCAGAACAGTGAAGCCAGGGCTTATTACCTGCGTACGATCAAATACGGAAAAGAAGAAACATGGTATTACGCTCCACAAGCCGCTTTAAAGCTGGCCGAGATGCATGAAAAAGCCGATGATCTTACAAAAGCCAGAGAATATTATGAATTATGCCTCGATATCAACCGTGGCGAATACAAAAGAAGTTTTGAACGACAGGCTAAAGCAGGACTTGAAAGAATAAAAAATCAAACCTGAGCTTACAACTGACCGTTTTCGTACAAATCCACCAGAATTTCAATTTCTTTTTCTTCCCCTTCCGGATCATACTGGTCTTTCAGGTCATGTCCGAAAAGGCGCGCAATGCCCTGGTACGTTCCGGCCAGAAACCCGCCTTTAAATTCTTTCAGAATATCATAGGTTGTATCACCCGTTTCTCTGTCAATGAGTTTGATAAGCAATAAACCCTGAGATATGGTCATCTTACGGATGTCTTTACCGTACCGGTCGCGCAACTGCTTTTCACGGTAACGGATGTACCGTTTTTGCAGTTTTTCATCCGGCAAATCCGCAAGATGCTCATCAATTTCATGCATGGTTTGCCGGATTTTCTTCGCGTAGGGATACACTTTAATAAAATTGCGCACCAACTTACCATGTCGACGCTGCTGCGACCTGCTGCGGTATTCTTGTCCGGGTATAATGATCACCTCTTTTCCCATCATAACATAGGTTTCAGAATGCACAAAAAGGGAGTCGAGGTTGACATCAGGCGGCACATAAACCTGGTTCTGGGCCTGACTGAAACCTGCCATCCAACACATGAAAAAAACAATGATGCATATCTGTCTCATAACAGAAAAATCAATGGTCTGTGCTGAATATTCCAATAATTGTACCAAATTTGCAGCATGAACAAAAATGCTGATCAAATCATTAACTGGGTAATTCTGATTGTCCTGAGTCTGATATGGGGCAGCAGTTTTATTTTAATGAAGTACGGGTTGCGATCATTTTCCTATGGTCAGGTAGCCGGATTTCGCATGTTCATTGCTTTTATTTGCCTGTTGCCGGTTGCCCTTTACCACATCCGGAAGGTAAACCGGAGAAATTTCATGTCTCTGGTGATTGTCGGTTTTATTGGCAACGCCATACCTGCATTCCTGTTCACACTTGCTGAAACCCGTATCGACTCTTCCATTGCCGGGATTCTGAATTCCATGACACCTTTTTTCACCATGATTATCGGAGCAATTGTTTATCATGTAAAGATCAAGTGGGTGAGCCTTGTGGGTGTGTTTATAGGACTGGGGGGAGCCATTCTGATCATCACAAGCAACACGGATGACATCACAGGTAAAATCAATGCTTTTGCGCTTTTTGTTGTTCTGGCTACCATCATGTACGGCATTAACATCAATCACGTAAAGTCCAGACTTAATGAGCTCAATGGCATTCAGATTGCCTCTTTTGCTTTCATGATGGTCGGACCGGCTGTAACTGTTTACCTTCTCAGCACCGGCTTGCCTGAAACTTTTGCCCGCGAAAACGCCTGGAATGATTTCCTTTATGTATTTTTGCTTGGATTTTTTGGCTCAGCCGTAGCGGTTGTCAGTGTTAATATTTTAATACAGCGCAGCAATGCACTCTTTGCCTCATCCGTTACCTACCTGATGCCCATTGTGGCTATTATGTGGGGCATTATTGATGGTGAAAAGCTGAGCATTGCCCAGTATGCCGGGATGGCATTTATTTTACTGGGTGTATATCTGGTAAATAAACGAAAACAAAGAAAACAGAGGATAAAAAAATGATGGTACTCAAGCGAACAACACGACTGGCCATGGCAGGGCTCAGCGGCATACTGATGAGTCTGGCCTACACACAGTGGAATATGGGATGGGTTATGCTTTTTGCATTTGTCCCTTTGCTGATGCTGGAAGAATACATGCATCAGAACAAGCATGAATTTGGTGGTCGCAACTTGTTTGGAATGGCCTTTTTGAGTTTTATTATCTGGAATCTGATATCCACCTACTGGATATGGTTTGCAACCGCGGCCGGTTCGATTTTCGCTTTGTCTGCCAATGCTTTATTCATGACTCTGTTGTTTGTTTTGTACCATAAAGTCAAACTGCGCCTGCCCCGCAATGAGGCATATATTGCTCTGGTTGTTATCTGGGTGGCATTTGAATATTTTTACATGCAGGTAAAACTCACCTGGCCATGGCTCAACCTGGGCAATGCCTTTGCCAACAATGTGCAATGGATACAGTGGTACGAATACACAGGTGCCCTGGGCGGAACAGTCTGGATTCTGATCAGCAACCTGCTTATATTCGAGATTTTCCGGCGCCGCAACATATTCCAGCCCGGGCTTGCAAAACGCATAAACATACACCTGATTGCTTTTGCTATTGTCATCCTTGTTCCCGTTACGCTGTCACTGATCCGGTATCACACTTATGAGGAAGCCGGGAAAAGCAAAGAGGTGGTTGTACTGCAACCCAATATTGACCCGTACAACACCAAGTTTTCCGGTCCGGTGCGTGATCAGTTGTACAGCATGCTGCATCTTGCAGATTCGGTGATGGATGACAACACAGATTACCTTGTATTTCCCGAAACTGCCCTTCCGCTATACGTTTCAGAGGATTCTGCCGAGTTGGAAAATGATACACACATGCAAATTCTGCGGAATTTCAATGAGAAGTATCCCGGAGCTAAACTCGTTGTTGGTTTAACAACGCGGCGTTTTTATTACAACGAGGGGGACATTACCAAAACAGCGCATGCATACCAGAATTTCTGGTTTGATGAATACAATACTGCCATGCAGGTTGATACCAGCGGCAGACATCAGATGTATCACAAATCAAAGCTGGTTCCCGGGGTGGAAACGCTGCCATATGTTGACAACTGGAAATGGCTGAACGATCTGATTATCGACCTGGGCGGCGCACGTAACAGCCTGGGCTACGACAAAAAGCCCACTGTTTTTCACAGTCCTGACGACTCCACAGGTGTGGCTGCCATTATTTGTTATGAATCCATTTACGGTGGTTATATTACCTCCTTTGTTCGCAAAGGTGCAGATTTGTTGTTTATCATCACCAACGATGGCTGGTGGCGGGATACGCCCGGATACAAGCAACACGCAGCTTACGCACGGCTTCGGGCCATTGAAAACCGCCGGTATGTGGCACGTTCGGCCAACACCGGAATATCCGCCATCATTAATCAGCGCGGTGATATCACTGACAGCCGTGGCTGGTGGCAAAAAGCTGTGATTAAAGGCGAGGTAAAATCCAACGATAAACTGACTTTTTATTCACGTTTTGGAGATTTTGCAGGCAGAATATCTGTGCTTGTTGCTGTATTGATTTTACTGCACTATCTCACCATGCTGCTGATGAAAAAACGGCAGGGTCAGTAAGACCCTTGTTTTAAAGGCAATAAAAAAGCAAACTGTCAGGTAAGCATCACCCGAAGGTATATTCCAAACCAAAACCTATTCCTTTGACACCTGTGTTTTTGACAGTTTTTGGGGTTGAAAGTCAAACATTACAGGATTATCAGCACAAGTTAAGAAAATTGATTATTTTTCCACCGGCAAATTAAAAAGAAGCATTATGAAAAAGATTATTCTGTATTTTCCTGCTATGTTGATATTACTTGGTTTTATGGCATGCAACAACCCGTCATCAAAAGATGAAAAAACGGATGAAAAAGACATGAGCAAGCTGGCCTATGTTCAGTTTACGGCAAACGGAGAAACCATTCTTGATGATATCCGATTTGATGACATGGGCTACAGCAGCGGTTCAGTGAATGGTGGCGAACGCATTTTATCCAACATGCTGATGGTATTTGATTCCAACAACAAACGTCATGAAAAACTGCATGTTGATGTTCACCGGATTGCAGACGATCTGAATGTGATGGATGCTTCAGAATTATCAGGGAAAACCTACCCGGTGGATTTCACCAGTGAACAGGGATATAAATCCGGTGATGATGTAAAACTGACAATTGAACGGGTTGAAGAACGGGGAGAGTCTGAATACCTGGGCACTCTGTACCGGGCAGAAGGCAAGCTTGAAGGAAGTGTCACCAATGAAGCGGGTGAAACCTTTACCATTAAAAACGGCAAAGCAGCAATAAAGCTGTATCAGAAATAAAGAAACATGAGTCATGAATGATGGAAGGTAAATGCCGGGTATTACGACTTGTCATACTCCTTCCACTCTCACTCTCACTCTCACTCTCCGACGCAGCAGGCAGGAGATGAATAGCTGCCCGCGGTGTATGCCTTGCATGGCCGGACGGGAAAGAGCGACCCGGTGAAGCTCCTTTGCCGGCCACTGGCAATGCAGGCAGACACAAGGGCACTAGAAAACGGATGCCGTAGCTGCCCATATCCAAAAAAGAGACAAGCACATACTAAAATGGCAGCAAATTTGTTTTATCTTTGGTATCGCTGTTCGAAAAACCGTGTGTATGAAAAAGCAATTGTTTGTATGTATTCTGATGATTTTATTGTCTGCAATAAGCCTGCAGGGACAGGAAAGCCGCATCCATGGCACCAATGAACAGTACGCGGGCAAAACCCTGGAGTTTTTTGTGTACGAGGATTTTCTGTCGGAGAAAACGCAGACATTGTTTGATGCCGAGGTTGATAAGGACGGTAATTTCAGTGCCCGCTTTGATGTGGAAAAAACCCGTCCGGTTTATTGCCTTGCCGGGATATACAAATTCTGGTTTCTGGCAACACCCGGCTGCGATTACGAGCTGATGCTGCCGGATTTTATTGAAAAAACTGAAATGGAGGAGTATAATCCGTATTTTCAGCCGATTTTGTTGATGCTTGGGGTAAAATCCGCTTCGGAAAAGGATGTAAATACCCTGGTAAACCGCTTTGATTACAAGCTTGACGGCATGATGCAAAACCGGATGGTGGATTACATGACAGAGCGTATAAAATCCGGCATTAATTCTGATATAGACAGCCTGCGCTCCATATTTCCAGACAGCACACCGGCCTATTTTGCAAGCTGGAAAAAGTACCGGTTTGCCATGCTCCGCCGCCTGGTATATGAACGTAATCACCGCTTTGTAATCAACAAATATATGCGGCCCGACAGCGTACTCTATCAGAATCCCGCATATCTGGAGCTGTTTAAGGATGTGTTTGCCGATTATTTCGGTCATTTTTTGCTGCGACCAGATGGACGGGAATTGTTGCGAGCCGTAAATGAATACAAAAGCCCGCAAAAGATTTCGGATGTTCTTAGCAGGATGTTTGAGCTGGATAACATGGCATTGCGCGAATACGGCATGATAAAAGGCTTATCGGATGCCTACTACCGGAATAATTACAAGAAAAAGAGCATTTTGATTTGCCTGGATTCCATTGCCGGTTTTTCAAACTATCCGGAACATCGTATCGCTGCACGCAATATGCATGATAAACTGACGCACCTGGCGAAAAACACACCGGCTCCGGAAATGCAACTGGTAAACATGCAGGGAGACAGTCTGTCGCTGAGCGATTTTAAAAATCAATACACGTATCTGGCCTTTTTCCACTCAGAACTCACACCTTGCCTCAGGCAAATGGGACCACTGAAGAGCCTGGCAAAAAAACATGAAGGTGATTTTACCGTTTTAATGGTTTTGCTGGATGAAGACAGAGAACAGGCCCTGAAAAACCTCGGCGATGATATTCCGCGCAATTTGCAGCTTGCCTTTCCCGCTAACAGGGAACAGATAAAATCGGATTATAACATCCGTACCTACCCTACGTATTACCTTATCGGAACAGACGGAAAACTGGTGTTTAGCCCCTCGCCTGCCCCGACTGAAAATTTTGAAAATTATTTTTTTGATTTTGTGTTGAATTAAATATAAAATACGCAGAAACGAGGGCTCAGTGATATTTTTTTTCAGATTATATCAAGATGAAAAATCAGAAGCTCCCGAATCTGCTCTTCTTTCTTTCCATCCCAAGCCGGTATTGTTTGATGAGGATGCCTGGCAGCAGCGATACTACCCGTTTTCATGCCGCTACGCAACAAAAGCACGAAACATCAATCAAAGCCTGAAACTTCAAGCCCCAACCCAGCGAAAGCGCATAACATCGGGCAAAGCACGATGTATTTAAATGCGATACAGTAAGCTTTTGGCGCCATTTTTGACCAAAGATGGTGCCAAAAGCAGGCTCTTACTTCACCACCAGTTTTTCACACAAGTTAAACTTTTCGCTGATCAGTTTTATGTGATACAAACCTTTTTCCAGGTTGCTGAGGTTGAGGTGGTGGCTGCTGCCGGAGATTTGGGTTTGCTGCACGAGGCGGCCGCTGTTGTCGTAGAGCCATAAGCTTGCGTTTT
>CAYQMB010000030.1:0-27163 GCA_964418565.1 uncultured Bacteroidales bacterium
TGAAGGTTTGAGGTTTGAAGGTTTGAGGTTTGAAGGTTTGAGGTTTGAGGTTTGAGGTTATATGGGGAGTGTTCGAAAAGTGTGTCACTGTACTTTTGCAGAGCAATTCCTGGAGGCCGTTAGGCCGAAAGGAATAGGTATGTTTTGGAATATACCGTTGGATCATGCCGACCAGGCAGGTTGCCCTGTTTCCAAAACAATTTGCTTACATTTGTAAAAACAGAATTTTATGAAAGATTTTGAAACGAAACTGAAGATAAAAGCGGATATTGAAGATGTGTGGATGGCCTTTACCAACCCAAATGCCATAGAGTTATGGTCTGGCTTTCCGGCACGATTCTCGCCCGAAACCGGTACAGAATTCAATTTGTTTGACGGAGACATTACAGGCAGGATTCTGGAAGCCGAGCCCATGTCAAAGCTGGTTGAGCAATGGTATTTTGAAGGCGAAGGTGTTGAAAGCATCGCTACAATCAAACTACACCCGCAAAAAAACAGTGTGTTTGTGGAGCTGGAACATACCAACATTCCGGATGATGCATACGACAACATCACCCACGGCTGGAAACACTATTTTCTAAAAGCGATTAAAACCTACTGCGAAATCGGGTATTGATTGTTTGCTCTACTTGTAGTGTTTGCTTATTCTTCAAAGGCATAACTTAAAATCACAAGCTCTTTACGGTCGGATTGCTGTACTTTTATCCATCCATACTTGTAGTCAGAATCTGACATCATTCGAATTCCCATGTATTGTATGCTGTCGGTCAAGCCGTACCAAGGCCCGTAGGATGACCAAAACTCTGTTGGAGGCACCATCCACATCTCAATGCTGGTATTGGTTTCCGACCATTCTTCAATGTCATCAATTCTGTGTTCAAATGAAAGTGTATCAATCCAAAACACATCACTTGTCTGCCCGAGTCCAATATAAATCACCTCTGTTACTCTTGCAACTTCCAGTGAATTCTCCATCCTTACCCGACTGTATGGGTAATTATAATCATTGATTTGAGCAGAATCGTTTTCATCAGAAAAGAAGCGCTGACTAAGGATGAAATCATACTGTCCGTCTGCATCCAAATCGATGGAATCCTGGCCATGAACCATTCCTGAGTCTACCTGGCAATCAACCTGAAAAGGTGGATTAAACTCATAGTAAAACATATCTGAATCATGCACACCTGCCAGTACTTTTGTCTCAGGCGTATCAATATCCGGCTCATCTTCACAGGCAAAAAAGAATACAGCCAAACCCATTATGCTCAATATGCAATAGAGCCGTTTCATCTCTGCTAATATAGGTGATTTTGTATTAAACTGTAAAAAAATCATGAATGAGACGCTAATTCAAATGTGTATTTTGAGTAAGTACCGGTTTCAGTTGAGCAGGAGTCTCCGACTGATTCCATATAAAAGCATTCCACCATCAAAGAATTCTGGTTTAATAACTACAATCACAAAGAAGAATTCCCCCTTGAGCATAACAATGGTTCCTCGATCTACCCGCGTGCAGGCGTAAGGATTTTCACCCTGCATTATGATACTTTCGGAACCTCATATTCATCCTAATTCATATCAAAACCTTTTTTACAACACAAAATATTTCGTGAAAAATTGTACATTTGTGCTAAATCTTAAAGCACAAACATTTATGAAGCGAGACGATAAAGTATTTGATATCATTGCAAAAGAACGTGCCCGTCAGGAAAACGGCATTGAACTTATTGCATCAGAGAATTTTGTAAGTCAGCAGGTACTTGATGCCATGGGCTCTGTTATGACAAACAAATATGCTGAAGGTTATCCCGGCAAACGCTATTATGGCGGTTGTCAGCATGTGGATGAAACCGAAAATATGGCCCGCGAACGTTTAAAAGAGCTGTTTGATGCTGAATACACCAACGTGCAGCCTCACAGTGGAGCACAGGCCAATGCTGCAGTTTTTCTGGCTTGTCTGAAACCCGGCGACACCTTTATGGGTCTTGACCTGGCGCACGGCGGACACTTGTCGCACGGATCTCCTGTAAACCTTTCAGGCATGCTTTATAACGCTGTTTCATACGGTGTAAAAGAAGATACCGGCATGGTGGATTACGATCAGATGGAAGAGGTAGCACTGAAAGAAAAGCCAAAACTCATCATCGGTGGTGCTTCTGCATACAGCCGGGAGTGGGATTACAAACGCATGCGCGAGATTGCTGACAAAGTAGGTGCTTTGCTGATGGTTGACATGGCTCACCCGGCCGGACTTATTGCTGCCGGACTGCTGAAAAACCCGGCAGAATATGCCCACATTGTTACATCAACCACACATAAAACCCTCAGAGGTCCTCGTGGTGGTATCATTCTGATGGGCAAAAACTTTGAAAATCCCTGGGGCAAAACCACGAAAAAAGGCACCGTACGCAAAATGTCCGGCATTCTGAATTCTGCAGTATTCCCGGGCACACAGGGCGGTCCGCTGGAACACGTGATTGCTTCAAAAGCAGTAGCATTTGGTGAAGCGCTGGCACCGGAGTTTAAAGAATACCAGAAGCAGGTTAAGAAAAACGCTTCAGTGATGGCTGATGAATTCATCAAGCGCGGGTATAAAGTCATCAGCGGTGGTACCGATAATCATTCCATGCTGATTGACTTGCGCACAAAAGTCCCTGAAATCACCGGCCGTCAGGTTGAAGACACCCTTGTACAGGCAGACATCACCATCAACAAAAACATGGTACCTTTCGATACCCGCTCACCATTCCAGGCATCCGGTCTGCGTGTTGGCACACCCGCCATCACCACCCGCGGTCTGAAAGAAGAACACATGGGACAGATTGTTAAGTTGATTGACACCGTGATTACCGACATTGAAAACGAAGATACCATTGCCGATGTTCGCAAATCTGTTAATGAGTTCATGAAACCATTTCCTTTGTTTGCATACTAGGCATTAGACTCTGTTTACGATATGATCCGCTGTGGGGCAACCTGTGGCGGATTTTTTTTTGCGGCAGCGTGAAATAATTGGCTTTCAGAATACATTTTTTTACCGTCTGCGGCCTGTATCTGCCATGCCACACTGGCATTACTTTCAGGCGCTGCTCCTGTTGTACTCTCCGCCTCTCTCCCACCGCTTTTAACTAAAACATGCAAAAGTTGCATGAATCCAGACGATCAAGAATTGCAGATTAACACAAAAACCGGTTATATACACAACTTATTTGCGCATTAGGGCAATACCCGGCATTATAAATAAAAAATTTAGTACATTTGTCCATCTAATAACCAGAGCTTTGAATCATATATTCATCATCCATGAAAAAGCACCTTTTATTAAGTCTGACATGCCTTCTGCTTATAGTCGGTTGTGAAGAAGAACCGGTTTATGTCAGAGAATACCATGACGAATATTTGCTAACAAGTATTTCTGTATCTCCGCGAGAGATCAATCTGAACGCAGGCAACTTAAGTGAGACACTTTCCATTACCAACCATGGTGACAGCCTTTTGAATCTGCGACTTATCCATTCGTCTGAACTGGAGCTTAACATCACAGAACCCGAAATTGCCCCGGGAGAAAGTGTACAAATCACCATAAATGCTGAACAAGATCAAATATTGACAGACAGCATCAGCACACAGGTTTCAATTCTATTTAAAGAAGACAGCATCCACATACCTGTAAACATCAAACTATTAGAAACCAACAAGCTCATTTTACCCTTTGACATCATCGAGGCGCTTTATGACAAAGAACTTAATCGGATCATCATCACAACCTCAGGCCAGGCAGACTTTTATCTGCGCTGTCTTACGAGTACCGGGAGTGTAACAGATTCACTCGTACTGGATCACTATCCCAACTGTATGGATGTTTCAGCAGATGGAACAAAAGTCATCATCGGGCAGGACGACAGGATTTCTGTTATTGATTTGACAAACATGAGCATAATCAACGAATACAGCATGCCGTGTACCATCAATGAAATTTTGCTTGCTCCCAATCATTATGCTTATGCTTTTTCAGATTCAGAAGAAGGTGCATACAGCGTAAACCTCACCACTGATGAAATCACAAGCTACGAATATCCCGAACTCATTGATCAAGGCATGAGGGGGCAACTTCACCCATCCGGGGATTATCTTTATCTTGCCACAAACCATTGGGTACCTGATGATCTGGTAAAAATGGATATTAGAAACGGATCCGCTGAGTACATATTTGAATCTCCGATGGGGTCAATATATGAATTCCGGGGTAACCTTTGGATCACTTCTGACGGAGAGAAAATCATCACCGCCAGTGGTGTTGTGCTAAATTCCACAGAATCGCAAGCCACCGATATGTCATACCATGGCACACTCGAAAATGATGACAAGATTACGGCCTTTTGCGAATCGGAAAGCAGCGGAAGAGTTTATGTCATCACAAAGAAGATATATAACCATCAACCCAAAGAAAGCAGTATACAGTTTTACAATTCCAATTACCTGAATTTCCTTGGAGAAATAGAGATTGCCCCTTTTGTCAGACCACTTTCCAACAACAATATGGAATATGTTTCTGCCATAGCACATCAGGTCTTTCTATCTCCGGATGACAATGAGCTCATTGTTATTTCACATGCTGAACCGGGATCGGGCCTTAAGCACACATGGGGCATTGAAAGCATTCCACTTAATCAATAGAAGATAAACAAATCGTCATGAAAACAAACAGATTTTAAGCCAGAAACGCATCAGGATATGAAGAAACACATACTATTTATTCTGCTTAGCAGCCTGCTTCTGTGGGCGTGTGAAAAAGACGAAGAAATCATCATTGAAGAGATTGCAATAAACCACGAAGCATGTGTTTCTGTATTTCCGGAGGAAGTCAGGCTCAGCAGAACCAATTCAGTTGAAACACTGGAAATCACAAATCATGCTGACAGTGTCATTCAGTTTTCCATTGACAGTATCCCGCAACTTAGCCTGAATTTTGAGGAAAGTGAAATAGCCCCGGGTGAAAGCGTACAAATTATCATCTCGCCAGAGCCACAGTATATTTCAACAGACGAGGTTAACACGCATCTGAAAATCAGGCTCCTGGAAGACAGCATACGAATACCTGTAAGTATTACGTCCCTTGTCATCACAAAAGAGCAAATCAACTTCAGCATCTCAGATGCTAACTATGATAAGCAAAACGACCGGATCATTTGCATATCCGCCGAACCATTCAACCATCTATACAGCCTGAATTCAGAAGGTGAGGTACTGGGGTCTGTCGGACTGAACAGGTATCCAACTTGCCTGGATGTCTCAGCAGATGGCAACACGGCAATTGTCGGGCACGATGGGATGCTATCGGTAATCAATCTCAACGCCATGACAATCACAAGCGAAATCAGTTTCTCGTATTGGATAAATGATGTTGTAATTGCGCCAAACAATTATGCTTATGCTTTCATGGACTATTGTGACGGAGCCTATAGCATTGATCTGGTGACGGGTAATGTCACATGCAATGATTACGCGGGTGATATCCAAAATCGTATGAGGGCAAAGCTCCACCCTTCAGGCAATTACATCTATCTTGCCAACCTGGGTTCCTATACGGATGATTTTGTCAAGCTGGACATAAGAGAAGGCACAGCCGAGCCGATGTATTTTGGCCATTACTATGGAGATTATGAATACGATGGTGATCTGTGGATAACAGAAGACGGCAAACGCATCATCACCAAAAGCGGACATGTATTCAATGCCTCATTAAACCCGCTTCTGGATATGGTGTACAACGAAAGCCTTGAGAATAAATACAGTTTGATTTCTGCGGATGACTCCGAAGCCGCCGGTAAAATTGTTACTATTTGCAATTCTGCCTCAAGTTACTATGACAAGGAGAGTTTCATTGATATTTACGATTCCGGGTATCTGAATTTTCTGTATGATTTAGCTTTAGATCCCTTCAAAAGGGAAATTTCAGGTGATGAAACCGAATACCTGTATGCTGTGGGAAAATTTGCCTTTTTCAATTCAACAGGCACTGAAATAATTGTGATTTCGCAGGGAAGCGATGGCCCGGATTTAATTGACGATCTTTGGGGAGTTGAGAGCATCGCCATAGAGTAAGTGAGCATGGGCATTCGAAAAAACCATGGTAGTATTCCAAAAAGTGTGCCCGCCTGCCTGTTAACCAGCCGTAACTGGCGGGCAGGTAAAGTGTTTTTCTTCTAAGCTAAAGGTTAATCATTTTTGGATACTAAACACAAGATTAAGATATGAGAGAATTCACTGTGGGGCAAACTGTGGTAGATTTTTTTATGATTGTAAAAATGCAGACAATTCCACATCCGTAATTTGCCATGTAACAACAATTTCCTTATTTCTAAAACCAGTAACGGTACATGGGAGTATATCACCATCCTGGAGGTTGTTTTGAATGATATTTTTTTCAAAGTTGGAAATCTTCCTTGACTTATTACTAATAACGAGTGTTGCCGAAAATTTTGAATTCACAACGTACTTTACCGTAGTACTACTATCAGGTTCTTTTGTTTTCACAACCGCCACATTGATTTCTTTTCCCACAAGTTGTAATATTTCCGCTGTTCCCTTATCAAGTTTATCATGAATAGCATCCAAATGCTGAATACCAGGAATTGGTTGATTCCTTTTCTTTCTTTTACCACGATCAATCATCAATCTAATTTCCTGCTCATCCTCCCATTTCAAAGATAATCTATGGTTTTTATGATCGAGATCATATACCAAAAAACTCAATTCTTCATCATTATAAACTTGTTTTAAAGCTTTTTTAACTCTATTGCTGTTTTGCGGATAAATGGACTTTTTTACAGTAATTTTTGCTTTAAAGATATCATTCACACTACACAACAAATTCCCGTTTTTATTAGATAAGACTTTTCCTTTAACTTTTTTACCAATCAGTTTTTTAACACTTCCATCAAACCAGGGCTTCAATTCAGGCATTAAACCGAACATATGTTGGGAGTCTGAATTTTCGCCCCAATAGATAACCTGAAGAACATCACCTGTATTTAAGCTATCCATATCTGCCGGGGAGGTAAAGTTGTCTTTATGTAAAAGACCGGATACAGAGCCAAATCTCCAGTCAAACAGATGCCCAATTTCAACAAAAACTCCAAACGTAACAACATTAAGAACAATACTTTGATAATACTCATCAACGGGTATATTAACATCAGCGAATGCCATGCATTTGGCATCAATTTTAATCCCCAGAGATTTCGAATTATAATCATGAATTTTACCCAGAAATATATGATTCTTCAAATTTGGGAACATCGTTTGCCAGATGATACTATTTCTGTATTTCCATGGCATATGAAAGAATGAGACATATCCAAAAAGACCGTAGATTTTAACAACAAACCCTTTTTGTCTTACATCAACAATCCTAAACTCATGAATATCCTGTTCTTTAATTTTGCTTTCGAAATTTTTACGCAACTCACTTAAATATTCATTTGGATCATCTTGTTTTACCAAATGACTGACAACATTTTTCAATGAATAAAGCGCTGCTTTTTTCATAATTATATCAGCCAATTTTTACTACAAAAACACATAAACTAAACTATTTAATTGTATCATCGTACTTATCCATCTTATCACCGATGGTAACGTTTCCTTCAGCCGAGGATTGAATTTTCATGTAGCACAACAGTTTATCAGCACCGGCATCGTAACACGCCTGCTGCACTTTTTCGGCCAGTTTTATGGCTTCATCATACGGTGCTTCTATCACGGTTTCAAAGGGGCACACCCTGTATTTAAATCCCGACTCTTTTATTACCGCGATGGCTTTGTCCACCAGGTCGTATGGGTGTTTGTTTTCTGCTGTTGGCAATACCTGTATAGCCAGGTTGATCGTTTTATTCGTCATCGTCATCAATGGGATTATTGTCATCAAATTCATCAAAATCATCAGCTATATCGTCCTCATCCAACTCATTGAGCGACTCCTGCATTTTTGCCTCAATAAACTGATCAACTTCTTCAACGGTGAGTCTTTTTACATTGGTTACCAGGAAATTTTCGCTGAGAACATTTCCAAACTGATTAATTTCACTGATAATGTTTTTAAAAAGAGCGGATATATTGGTTTGCACCGGAATCAGGCATGTAAAGAGAAAATACGATTTTTGGAATTCATTTTCCTCCAATTCGGCATTTTCTTTTTCAAATTGATAGGTGAGTTCTTTACGGATAAGGGTTTTCTGGATATCGGAATATTCGCTATCCAGATCACCATGCAAAAAGACAACAAAATAGCGCAATTTGTCACCTTTTCCTCCCATACCACTTGAGATAAACACTTTTTCCTCATCCGAAAACGAAGACTCCATAAGCATCAGGCTTTCCTGATACGCCATGTAAGCCCAGTCCTCCAATCCTTCATCGGGATTTTCAAGATAGGTTTCAATTGTCCGGAAAGCTTTAACGTCTTCTAGTGAAGCCAGTTGATTGAGGGCTTTTTTCTTTGATTCGGCATCGGATTCCGGATTGTTGAGATGTTTATCAGCCTGCTCAAACACTTCTTCAGCACCGGAGAGATTTTCTTTCGTAGCTTTAGCGGCATCAAAATACTTCATCTGCACTTCGATGTCCACCTGCCGTTCCATCACCCGGAAATTATCGCGCTTTTCTTTCAGCAGTTGCTGCAGTTTTTCGTATGCTTCGTGTCCTTCAAATTCATCCATAAGCTGCAAAATAAAAAATTACTTCCCAAAGGGAAATTCAGCAATGAAACGATCGAAACCACAGTTTAGTTTTCGTAATCTTCTTTTTTTGCTTCTCTTACTTCCAAAACCTTTCCACTAAAATACAGAGTTTCACCTGCAAGCGGATGATTAAAATCAATCACAATGCGGTCCTCATCCATTTCTGTGATGAATCCGTCGTAGTGATTTCCTTCATCATCTTCCATTGGAAAGTATGCACCGAGTTCAAAATCGCCTTCATCCTCTCCCACAAGCTCCTGAAATTCATCTTCAGTGAACTCAACCAGAGCGTCAGGATCATACACACCGAAGGCTTCCTCAGCCGGGATTTCAAACTTAAAGGTATCGCCCTCTTGTTTTCCTTCCAGCTTAGCTTCAAATATATCGAGCATTTTATCTGCTCCAAAGACAAAGCCTTCCGGATCATTTTTGCGGGTTTCTTCAATCAGTTCACCATCAAATGATTCAAGCCTCAATTCGTAATGCACTTTAATAAACTTACCCTTGGTAATCTTCATGATCTGTTTCTTTTGAATTGTTTTTACTCTTTTTATCTTCCACACCGAGCGGAACGGAGTCAATCTGTTCGTCGGGTTTGCTGTTTTTCTTTTCATTCCGGCTGAATCTGATCAACGACATAGCCATCAAAATATTACTGACAATGATAACAAAAAGCAGTATTCCCTGATCAAATGCATCTGCCCTGAATTCCGGGGGTATTGCATAATACAGAAGCACGGTGATCAGGCCTCTGGGTGCAAGGAACAACTGCGGGTTGGTATTCGACCGGCAAAACAAGCGCAACATCAGATACCGGACACCATAAATCAGTGCCAAAAAGGCCACCGAAATGAGCAACACTTTGTAATTAAAAATGCTGGCTACCGTAATGGTGATGCCAAATATGACAAAGAAAAAGGTTCTGAGCACGAAGGATGATTCTATGGTAATGAGTTTAAAATTGGAATAGATATCCTTCACCTCCTTTTCTTTCAGATATTTTCCAAGTTTTCCCCTGAAAAACAATTGGCGGTTTTTCAAAACCAGACCGAAAACAAGAATTATCAACAGGGATGATAGGTGAAATTGTTTGGCCACTGCATAAAGCAGAACCAACACAGCAACCAAAAGAAACAATTTTGTTTCCGATTTGATATTTTGAAAAAGGTATATCAATGTGTAGGATGCCAGTATTGAAATCACGATGGTCAGGAAAATATTAAAAAATCCACCCATCCACATAATTCGTGCAGTTTCAGCATGTGTGCCACCCAGGATAAAATAAAACACCATAATACCGAGGATGTCGGAGAAGGTGCTTTCATAAATCATAAATTCCCGCTTATCCTCTTTCAGGTTAGAGACACTGGGAATAACAATGGCGCTGCTCATAATTGACAGGGGAACTGCGTAAAGCATAGCACTGGTAATATCCAGATTGATGATGAGCATAAGCAGGTAAGTAATGGCTGCACCGCTGATAAAAAGTGAAAAAAGTGCCACCGAAAATGATTTCCAGAGTATTGGCCATTTTTCTTTTGTCAGCTCCAGATCAAGGGCAGCTTCAAGCACAATCATGATAAGTCCGACAATGCCCAGAACCTCCAGATATGGAAACCAGTTCTGACTCTCCATCCCGGCAAGGTTCATTCCCTGCTTAATGAAAATACCCAAAGTAATGAGCATCAACACACTGGGAACATTGGTGCGTTTCGCTATCAGATTAAAAAAATAGGAAACGATGATAACCAAAGAGGCTGCAATGACAATAAAATAGGCGTTCATTTACTTTATTTTTAGAACATTAAACTAACACTTATTACCGGATTTCTGGTTGGGGAATAGACTTTTTCATTAAAATTATACAAAAATAAAATAAGGGCATAACTGCGTTTGCCGGCCGGCAATTTTAACCCGGCACCGGCAAGGGGCTGCCATAGCCAAAATCGTTCATTTCTTATCTGAGTAAAATCCATTTCAGGATCCATATTAAGCGCACTGACTTCAGCATACAATATCAACGAACCAGCTCCATCACCAAGCGGAAGTACATCACTCAGGTTTTGTATCAGAGCATAATTGGTAAAAGCTGAAACACCGTATATGCTTGTGCTGTAATTGTAATAGTTGTTTTTATAGTAAAGGTAACTCCCTCCCACACCGGTAAACCACCTGGGATGCAGCATGTAGCTAACCCGGGGTGATATGTCTACCATGGTAATATTACCAAAGGAAAGCCCCAGTCCACCGCCAAAACGCAAACGCTGGTTCCACGGGATGCGTTCCTCCTCCTCTTCTACGGGCAGGCTGTATTGTGCCCACACAGTAGAGCTAAGAGCGAACAAAAGTAATATTATCAGTAATTTCTTCATTTTTCATCCATTATTGCCTGGTAAAAAACGTCCTGTACATTGGTTCTGGTATCCAGTTTCATCAGCTTTCGGTTATCCATATCGGGATACACACGATTTGACAAAAAGAGCACCATGAGATCAGTTTTGGGGTCTACCCAGGCAAGAATACCGGTAAACCCCGTATGACCAAAGCTTTCCGGTGAAGCATGCACACATGCCGGACCGGTTTCAGGATCGGTAACAACCGGTTTATCAAACCCCAGTCCGCGCCGGTTTTCCTCCGGATTTCGCAAGGGGCTGCTAAACAACTGTAAGGTTTCCGGATGTATGTAGGCATTTCCCCCATAATGTCCTTTGTTTAGAAACATCTGCATCATTTTAGCCAGATCGTTGGCAGTAGAAAACACTCCGGCATGGCCCGAAACACCACCCAGCATAGCCGCTCCCTGATCATGAACATAACCCTGCAGAACCTGTTTTCTAAAAATTTTGTCATATTCTGTGGGGACAATGCGTGATTCCGGAAACTCATTTAATGGTTTATACCCCATGCTGGTAGCACCCAATGGTTGATAAAACACAGAATCCACCCATTCATCCAGGGGGCAACCCGTTTTCTGTTCGATCAATTCCCTCATCAGGTAAAAGCCAAGATCAGAGTACTTATAGGCTTTGCGGTATCGCAAATCCGACTCCATAATTTCATGCAGAATGGTATCGCGGATTGTATGAAGGGTATACATGTCTTTAGCTACATGCACGTCCATCGTTTTGGTACATTTATCAGCGTAAAAATTTGAATACGACTCCTCTTCAATGGTTTGCTTATAAAAGGGAATCCAGGGTTTCAGTCTGGCCTGATGGGTAAGCACATCCTTTATCATCAAATCTCCCTTATTGCTACCGTTCAGCCATGGCAGGTGATCACCCAATCTGTCATTCAGTCTGATTTTTCCTTCATCATACAATTGCATTAAAGATGCGGTGCTGGCAACAATTTTTGTCACGGAAGCCAGATCGTAAATATCTGATGATCTGATCTTTTTTGTTTTATCATAGGTATGGTGGCCGTAACATTTATGAAAAAATACTTTCCCGTGCCTTGCGGCAAGCACCTGAGCTCCTGGTGTAGCACGTTCTTCAATGGCTTCATTAACAAGTGAATCAACCTTATAAAACAGAGCTGAATTTATTCCAGACTGTTCAGCCACATTGGTATAGCCCAGGCGCAGCTTATGGGTTGATAAGCCAGAGCCGGCATGGTATTTCTTATTTATGGATACAGGAAGGCGTCCCTTGTAAGGCAATCCTCCAAAAATCATCTGGGCAGCCACATCCTGAGTGAGTTCACGATCGTTATAGGCAACAATCAATCCGCCGAGTTTATCAATGCCGTTAAAATCACGCAATGCATACGGATTTCCAAAAAAACTAAGCACTACCTGTGTTTTATCACTGAGCCGGCTGATAACATCCATGGCTTCAGCGGAAAAACCAAAATTACGCGAGGGCGAACGGTTGGTATTTGTCAGAGAAACAAAAACGATATCCGTATCGGCCAACTCATCGATTAAACCCTGCTTACCGAAATTCTCAGCATCATGATAGTACACATAAGCCGGTACATCAGCATAATCCTTCAGACGCAATTGAAAACTGTTTTCTTTATGATTGCCGATATCAAGGGATGCCATGCTCACACCGGCCACATTCTCTACCGGAAGTATATTGTCTTTATTATGAACCAGAGTGATAGCATGTTCCGTAATTTCACGTTGTATAAGACGTGCATCCGGATTCGTAAGCAGATGGTAAATGTTGTCTGTACTGATTTGCACACTATCGTTTCCAAGGCCCATCCACTGTTTGGCAGCCAGTATTTTACGCACACGCTGATCAAGCTCTGCCTCACTGATGGTTCCGTTTTCTATTGCCTCATTCATTTTTTCAACGGCGAGCGGAACATCCTGTGGAAACAGGAGAATATCATTGCCTGCAACAAATGCCTGCACTTCAACCTCACCAGGCTGGTAATAATCCGAAATGGCTTTCATGTTCAGGGCATCGGTGAAAACCAGGCCGGAAAAGCCCAAATCTTTTCGCAAAAGACTGTCAACAATAAGCGGTGATAAGGTTGATGCTCTGTTTGGTTCGGGATCCAGTTCAGGTATGTACAAATGTGCAACCATAACCCCACCAATTCCGGCATTTATAAGCTTTCTGAACGGATACAACTCCACAGAATCAAGCCTGTTTCTGTCATGATTGATAACCGGCAGGGCTTTATGAGAGTCGGTATCGGTATCGCCGTGTCCGGGGAAATGCTTTGCTACGGCCAGCACATGCTGATCCTGCATACCTTTTGAAAAATAGTAGGCCTTTTGCGCCACAAGTCCGGGATCTTCGCCGTAAGCACGGCTGTTTATAACCGGGTTTTGCGGATTCACATTCACATCCACCACCGGTGCAAAATTGATGTGTACACCGAGTGCTCTTAGCTGCCGGGCATATTCTTTACCTGTACGGTATATAAGGTCATTATCCTGCACAGCACCCACCATCATTTGGCGGGGATAAAGAATGGTTGTATCCAGGCGCATGGACGGGCCCCATTCGGCATCCATGGCAATCATCAGTGGCATTTTTGCAGATTTCTGATACCGGTTCACTAACTTAAGTTGCCGTTTTGGTCCTCCCTGCATAAAAATCAGACCGCCAATATGATGCTCTTTTACCAAATAATTGATGTAATCTTCATCCTTCTCTGTTTTGTTGGAATATGCTGCCACCATAAACAACTGCCCGATCTTTTCATCCAGGCTCATGCTGTTCATAACAGAATCAACCCAAACCGTATCAGAGATAAGGTATGGAGGATTTTGTGCCCTGAATTCAGGAGCCTTTTTATCATCCAGATCACCTCCGCCAAAGGAGAAGGAAATCAGGATGGCTAGCGTCAAACCGGTATACAACATAAATTTCATATTTCTTCGCAAAACAAATATACCATTCCGGCCCGTACAGCAATGCAACAATCATGCAATTTATTAACCAATGCTTGTTAGCAACCTGCCACAATCCAAACCAAAATATGATCAGCTAATTTTTTTCTATATTTTACTAAAATCATTTTTTCAAATGTACCTCACAAATCTGACGTTTTTTGCGTATTTTGAAACGGATTTATTTGGGACATTGTTAATAATCAAAGCTAAATCAAGCTGTTAATATGTTCTTCATCCATTAGACTAAAATTGATCAACTACACTTCCATAAAGGTAAAATCACTATCCTGGATTGTTAATAACATGTTTATTTTCATGTTGATATCCTGCTTGTCAGAACAAAAATAAAACTTGCAAAATGACCTGTTTGCATCGTATATTTATAATGTCAGGTGAGAGATAAAAGCCTGTTGAAACGGGAATACTTGCAGAAGAGTCTTTTTCTACGGAAGAAGAAAGTTCTGCAACGGCCTTCAACAAGAAACGATACCGCAAGGTTTCGGAGATGAGATGACGCCCCCGTTGAAACCAGGTGATTTGTTTGAGAATGCAGAGATGCATAAAACGAATCACTTCGGCAGAAACCAGGCAAATGTGAAATTGCAAAGGACTGTTGGCATTCGGAAACCAGATGAATG
Source organism: uncultured Bacteroidales bacterium (assembly GCA_964418565.1). GTDB lineage: Bacteria > Bacteroidota > Bacteroidia > Bacteroidales > ML635J-15 > JAQIBY01. Next base: position 14,739 of record CAYQMB010000030.1, read on the forward strand.
TGAAAACATCACACAAAAAAGGGATAAAGCCCTATGTTCCGAATGAAAAAGCCGGACAAAAGGTGTTACACCTCAAACCGGTCAGGGTTCAGCACCTCGTTTGCCACAAAGGTTATAACGAAAGCTGGACAGGTTTAATAACTGTAACCTGATAGCATGCGGAGCTACGGTATAAGCATAGCTAAGGGGACATCGCAGAGATGATCCCCTTTACTGTTTTTAGCCACACCACCACCATCCATTTGCATAACCTGTTGGTTTTGACGCTGCATGAGGTTTGCGGATCACAGCAGGCTCCCAGGTAAATTAGCGGCCTGGCCGATGTTTCAAAAACACATGCCAACCAAACGATTGATCATTGTTGTGGATATAAAGACGCACTGGTTTGGGTATCGTAAAGAAAGACGCACGGCCGGGCGACTCTGCTACATTATTAATCCCAACATATCATCAACAGAAAAAACCGTGTGCCTGAACAGAACGGAAAGAATTAAGCTTTTTGCCTAATCCATGATTTTCGTATTTTTGCTGTATGGAAAAAAAGAAATTAACATACAATCAGGCTGTTGAAGAAATTCAGGATATAATTGCCCGCATTGAGGCGGAGTCATTGGATATGGATGAATTATCCAAAGTCACAGCACGTGCTCTGGAGCTTATTAAATTCTGCAAAATCAAACTTCGCAGCACCGAAGAGGATATTGAAAAAATGCTTGAAGATTTAACCTCCTGATCATTCACGGATCAAGATTTTTTAAGGATAGAAAACAAAATCAGGCATACAATTTAAATAGGTTAAGGGAATAATTCATTTCATCTTTATGCTAAGCCTTAAGGGCTCAAACATTGTTCATTGAAAATTGAGAGTTTACCAGCAATGAAAATCCAGGTATATAATCCCCACCATTTTTGATTGATCCTCCAACACGGTATTATTAATACTGATACTTAGGATTATCATGAATATTCTATAAATTAAATCCACGATTTTATAATTAGACCAACTTCCTTTATTTTCAATGCATCCGTTTCACTTTCTATCCTATCTTTGTTAATAAGAAACAAATCTGTTACCAATGATGAAAAAAATTATCGCATTTAGTCTTGCATTGTTTATTTTTGGGGTTACTTCAGCAGTTAACCAGATACAAACCAGCAAGGAAAAGAGTCAACTTCAATTGCTTTCGTCCAAAACGAACAGCATTGAATTCGTAAATCAGGTAGGGGATTTTTCGGCCCTTCAGGTAAAAACCAAAGCCGGCGTTTTTGCAAAGTTGCGCGTTCCCAAATACTATCCCTCATCGGATTACGGAATGCCGGATTTACCTGAAATTTCAAGACTTATTGAAATTCCTTACGGCGCCAAGACCCGCATTGAGGTAATCTCTTACGATGAAGAGGTGATTTACCTGAACGAAAACGGCATCCACTACCCGGTTATGCCGGCTCAGCCATCGATAAACAAGAGTATTGACCCTGATGACATTGAATTCGTTTACAACCGTAATTTTTACCAATCCGGCTCAGTGTATAGTCCGGAGATGGTTTCCATAGAAAAATCAGGCCGTGCCCGCGGCATCCAAATGGCTCGCATAAGCATCCGTCCGTTTGAATATAACAGTGAAAACAACAGCATCATCATCCGTAACAACCTGCATGTAAAGGTTCATTTCGATGGTGGTGATGCATCTGCTTCAAGAGTAGCAAAAAACCGCTATTATTCACCGGCTTTTGAATCGGTATACAACACACTCTGGAATTATGAAGCGCCACAAAGCAAAGATGCAATCAGCCAGTACCCTATTAAGTATGTAATCGTATCTGATCCGATGTTTGAAACTGCTCTGCAGCCTTTCATTGAGTGGAAAACCAAAAAGGGCTTTTATGTTGTTGAAGCCTATACAGATGACCCTGCCGTAGGCACAACAACCACCAGCATCAAAACTTACCTTGAAGGACTGTATACTGCCGGCACGACAGAAGATCCGGCACCCACATTTGTGCTTTTTGTTGGTGATACCGGAGAAATCCCCACCTTTGACGGCAATGCCGGCAGCCACGTATCCGACATGTATTATTGCGAATACGACGGCGGCGGCGATTACATTCCCGAAGTGTATTTCGGACGTTTTTCTGCATCATCGGTAGCAGAACTCACGCCTCAGATTAATAAAACACTGCAGTTTGAGCAATACACCATGCCCGATCCCTCCTACCTTGGCGAAGCTGTTATGGTAGCAGGCGTTGACGGATCCTTTGGTGATTCTCACGCCAACGGGCAAATCAATTATGGTACAAACGAGTATTTTAACCTTGCCCATGGAATTGAATCCCACACATACAATTATCCGGAATCCGGAAACAATGCATCAAACATATTGGCAGACATTTCAGCAGGTGCCGGTTATGTAAATTACACAGCTCACTGCAGCTCTGACGGCTGGGCTGATCCTTCCTTTAGTGTCAGCGATATTGCCGGCCTGGACAATCAGGACCTTTACTATGTAAGTGTTGGCAACTGCTGCCTCTCAAACAAGTTTGATGATCCCGAAACATTCGGTGAAGCATTGCTGAGGGCTCAAAATGAAGGTGCTGTAGCTCACCTTGGAGGATCCAACTCCACCTACTGGGATGAAGATTTCTACTGGGGTGTAGGACTGATTTCCGATCCATACAATTATCCGTCTTATGCAGAAACCGAAACTGGTGTATACGATGCCCTTTTCCACGAAAACGGCGAAGACCCATACGTCACCACCGCACAAATGAATTACGTTGGAAACTTAGCTGTAGAAAGCAGCTCATCATCAAGGAAGGAATATTACTGGGAAATTTATCATGTAATGGGTGATCCTTCCCTCATGCCATACATGGGTGTTCCCACCGAACTTACCGTTAATTATATGGATCCACAGCCTCTTGGCACCACGACAATAACAGTAACAACTGAAGCTGGCGCATACGTTGCCATCAGCAACAATGGCGTACTTCTTGATGCTAAACTTGCCGGTGCAGGCGGAACAGCAGAACTCACCTTTGATGCGATCAATGAAGTGGTGACATGTGATGTTGTGGTAACCAAACAAAACCGTCAGCCATACATTGGTACAGTGGATATTATCCCCAACGATAACGATTACGATGTGCAGCTTTCAGGCATTGAAGCTCCTGCCGATCTCATCCTGGTAGACAACGCCACCTTCCAGCCACAGGTTGAAATCACCAACCTCGGGCAGGTACATCTGACATCAGCCTCTGTCAACTATCAGATTGATGGCGGTGCTGTAGTAAACGAAGCATGGAGCGGTTCACTCAATACCTTTGCCAGTGAGATGGTTACCTTCCCGGAGATTACTCTGGAAGAAGGGACCTATACTATTAAAGCCTGGGCATCCGAACCAAATGGTGAGGTGGATGAATACCCGGCAAACGATACGCTTGAAAAAGAATTCAGAATATATGGCGGTGATGTCACCCTTGTCAGCATTGATGCACCCGGAGCAATGAACTGCAATATTACCACCTTTACCCCAAAAGTCACCATTCAGAACAACGACAGCAATCCGCTGACAAGCCTTACCCTTGGGTACACATGCGGCACTGCAGGTGAAGAAATTGTCTGGACAGGCAACCTGGCCGGAGGGGAAACCACTTCCGTCAACTTTACAGAAACTACGTTCCCGACAGGGCTTAATACCATGAATGCCTACATTCAGGCACCCAACGAAGGTACCGACATGGATGTCAGCGACAACAGCCTTGATAAGGAAATAAGAGTAACCATCGGACAGGCTGTTGAACACGACCTGCTTACGGACAACTACCCTGAAGAAATTACCTGGGAACTGGTAGAGGATGATACAGGTGATGTTCTTTACAGCAACGGATCGCTCAGCGGTGAATCTCATCACATTTCTGAATGGTGCCTGGGCAATGGATGCTACACCTACACCATTTATGATTCCTATGGCGATGGTCTGGCAGGCGGTTATTTCAGTGATCCAGGCTCAGTTACCATCACCAATCTGGAAACCAGTGAAGTGTATGGCACCATCGAAGGTGATTTTGGTTCGACTTCAAGCATCAGCTTCTGCATTGATGTAGCAGAGCTTACGGCCTCACCCACACAACTGATTTTCGGTGATATCGAGCAGGGAATGACGTCAGAATTGTCATATACCCTTACCGGTAACAATCTTGAAAACGATGTGGACATTACTGCGCCATCTGGTTTTCTGATTTCCGAAACAAGTGGCAGCGGCTTTGTCAGTAACATGACCATCACACCCGAAACCAACAGCATTGATCAGACGATTTATGTGCAATTTGCTCCCGACGGCATCAGCACCTGGTCAGGTCAGATCATAAATGCCAGCCCCGATACCCCGGATGCCATTGTGAACGTTAGCGGCAATGGCGTTGTGGACATTGAAGACAATACCCTTGCAGGCCTAAGGGTGTTCCCGAACCCAAGCGATGGAAGACTTTTTGTTGAAGGCGATGCACTGAAGTCCGTAGAAATCAGCGATGAACTTGGCAGAACAGTCATTTCAAAAGAGGCTGACGGAAACAATATAAAGCTTGATATCAGTGGGTTTACCAATGGAATGTACATTGTAAAAGTCATCACCCAGGACGGTTCAAAAGTTATGAAAGTTCAGCTTATCAAATAAAAAAATATCCTTATCTTTAAGCCTTGTATCACATGATGCAAGGCTTTTTTATGTTATCATTTCCAAACGCTAAAATAAATATCGGATTATACGTAACGTCCAGGCGTAAAGATGGATACCACAATCTGGAAACCGTTTTTTTTCCTGTACCCGTACATGATATTCTTGAAGTTGTACCTGCCAATAAAGCAACAAAACTTGATACAAGCGGTATTTCCATTCCCGGAAATCCGGAATCCAATCTGGTTTTAAAAGCCTGGAAACTGCTGAAAGATGACCACAAGCTACCCGATGTCAAAATCAACCTGCACAAGGGCATTCCTGCCGGTGCCGGTCTGGGTGGGGGTTCTGCTGATGCGGCCTGCTGCCTGATGAATCTTAACAAACAGTTTGAGCTCGGACTCAGCGATAACCAATTGCTTAAATATGCTCTCATGCTTGGCAGCGATTGCCCCTTTTTTATTAAAAACAAGCCCGTGTTTGCTACCGGACGGGGAGAAATCATGCAGGAGATCCCCTTAAATCTGTCAGGCAATTATCTGGCGATCATCCATCCCGACATACACATTAATACAGGAAGTGCATTTGCACGCATACATCCGCAAAAAGCCGGTTTTGACCTGCGAAGCTTAGCTGATCTGCCAAAAAACAACTGGAAAGACAGCCTGTCAAATGATTTTGAGCTTTATGCTTTTGAGGCACACCCTGTTCTGGAAGAAATCAAGCATACCCTGCTGGATGCAGGTGCCTGGTATGCCCAGATGTCAGGCAGCGGTTCATCTGTTTACGGACTGTTTGAAAACCAACCGGATTTACGCTCAGGATTTGGTTCAATGCCATCTGAGCTGATTAAACTATAATAACAGATTTACACATGGATTTTTTCCGTATTTTTGATTTTAAAACACCCGGACATGACACATTTTAAACGCTTATTTTCTTTTGTCCTGCTCTTAACACTGGCAGGCAGCCTTAATGCCCAAATTTCACATGACGGAACGCCCGCTTCATTTGAAAACAAATCGCTCAGCAGCGAAATCGATCACCTGCAAATCCGGCATCCGGATGTGCAGCAGCTTATTGAAGCAAGCAAAGCGGATGGCAAAAACGGCCGCCCCGTTCAAATTGCCACCCATATTGATATCAACATAAACATGGATAATGCCGGAACCTGGGATATATTGCCTGATGGCCGTTATGTATGGCGTTTGAAAATCAGCTCAGAAAATGCAAAAGCACTGGGCATCTCCTATGATAAATTCAGCTTGCCGGCAGGATCTGAGCTATTTATTTACAGTCCCGACAAAGTACAGCGCATCGGTGCTTTCAATGATAGAAATAATGCAGATGGCGGCTGGTTTGCCACTGAAATGATCTATGGAAGCAGCCTTATCCTCGAATACATTTCTCCCAAGCCACGGGTTCCGGATGCATATAAAAGCCGGGAATTCATTAACACGGCCAATATCAGCATCGCAAAGCTTGAGTATTACTATCAGGGCGTACATGACCCGTACAGAGAAAAAGGCTTTGGCAACTCCCAGGAATGTGAAGTAAACATTAACTGCTCCGAAGGTGCAAGCTGGCAGGACGAAAAACGCGGTGTTGCCCGCATACTTGTAAAATCCGGGTCAGGGTCCTTCTGGTGTACCGGCTCATTGGTAAACAACAGCAACGAAAACGGAACACCCTATTTTCTGTCTGCCTATCACTGTGCAGATGGAATTTCCACTGCTTACTATGATCAGTGGATTTTTTATTTCAATTATGAATTCAGCAATTGCAACAACACCAGCATTGAACCATCATCAAACTCAATTACGGGTTGCAGTCATATAGCTGAAGGCCTCATGGACGGCGGATCGGATTTTCTGCTTGTTGAGCTTAACAGTACACCCCCTGCATATTACGACGTGATATACAACGGCTGGACCACAACCAGCTCAGCCAGCAGCAACGGAGTTGGCATACATCATCCCAGCGGGGATGTCAAAAAAATATCAACTTACACCTCTCCGCTTTCAACCAGCACCTACTATGGCGAAAGCACGGGTGCAAGCAATGCCCACTGGCGCGTTTACTGGTCTTCAACAGCAAACGGACATGGTGTTACAGAAGGCGGTTCATCAGGTTCTCCCATTTTCAACACCAATGGCAAGATTGTTGGCACCTTGTCCGGCGGCACATCCTCATGCGAAAACACCAGTGGGTTTGATCTCTACGGAAAGTTTTCCTATCACTGGGATACCAACGGAGGTGCTGCTGAAGACAAATTACAGCCCTGGCTCGACCCCTCGAACAGCTTATCGGAAATTGATTTTTACGATCCAAACAACACAGGCGTAACAGCCTCTTTCTCAGCCAACACTCAAACCATCACCGAGGGTGGCTCTGTCAATTTCAGCTCCACTTCTACCGGACCGGTTGAAAGCTACTCATGGACGTTTGAAGGCGGCGACCCCGGCAGCTCGGGCGACCCCAACCCTGTTGTGACATACAATACGGCAGGCACATATAATGTTTCCCTGACGGTTACAGGTGCTGGTGATTCTGACACACACACCGAAAACGGGTTTATTACAGTAAATCCATCCGGAAGCGGGGATGACTGTGTGTATCTCAACGACCCGCTACAGGGTACAGCAACTCTGTACACGACAGACGGGGGCTCCAGCTATGTTTCAGGAACCAACTCTTACGGCGACCTCTCAAAAGCAAACTTTTTTGATCATAACGGCACTGAATATGTCACTGCGTTAGGATTTCATGCCGGTTATGCTGAAGGCAGCGCATCAAATCTTCAAATTGCTGTATGGGATGCCGTAGGTGGCTCACCGGGCAACCTGCTTGCCTCAAAATCCATTTCGATGAGCAACATTTCAGGGAATTTTTCTGAAGCCGGCGATTATTTTGAGTACAATTTCAATGCGCCCGTGGAAGTTGACGGCGATTTCTTTGCCGGCATCATATTGCCCGGCGAAGGCGATATTTTCGCACTTCTGACAAACACAGACGGTGATGTAACAACCGGCACTGCCTGGGAAGAATGGGACGATGGTTCGTGGTACCCCTACAGCGATGCCAGCAGTTGGGAAATCACCGTTGACCATGCCATATACCCTTACGTATGCTCCTCGGTAAGTGCAGAGCAAAATGAGCTTTCCAATATTCACCTTTATCCCAACCCCACCACAGGTCAGATCAGCATACAATCGCAGCAAGCCCTGACTGATGTAAGCATTACGGTATACAACAGCCAGGGTCAGATAATACAACGCCTCGGGCAGGAACATTTCACCCATATAACACTTGACCTTTCAGGCTATGCAACAGGATTGTATATGATTGACATCCAATCCGAACAGGGACACATGCGTCATAAAGTTCAGCACCTGAATTAAAGATTAATATCCTCACAATAACAGAAGACCTGGTTTCAGAATGCCGGGTCTTTTTTTTGGGCAGCGGGAAACAATTGGCTTTCAGAGGAAGTATATTTCCGTTTGCCTGCCAGCCAGTGTTGAACTTTAAATTGTGGGCAGGCTGGCGGCCTGTATCTGCATTGGCACACAGGCATTTCTGTATTGCTGTGCCTATGAGCTCATTCCAATCGCTATGGCACAGCACAGAAAACGCCAGTCTGACAATGCAGGATGCCGGCCTTCAACGGGCTGCAGGTATTTTTTTCGATTTCAGTATAAACCCTGGCTCCAGACTTACCGTCAGTGGCCCTCTTAGCTACGCAGACGCTGATTTTGCCGCAATAGCTTGCCAGCCGAAAGGATAGCACGCAAAATCCGTGACAAAAGTTGCGATGGATCCGCTTTTATAGCTATTTTAAATGAGCTGGTATTATCGCCGCGCCAGGGCGACGCCGGATACCCTGCTGCTTTATGGCTGTATTTCTGCGTAGCGGGCAGAGCGACAAGCGAAGCTCCTGCCCGCTACGAGGCAGAAACCAGCCATAAAGCAGTATGTAGAAGGCACAGACCGGCCCACGGGCTTTGTTCCACAGCCTCATAAGCATGTCAATTCATGTTTTTATTGTACCCAGGTTCATCATCAGGCATTTCCCGCCCGTGGGAGGCGCCCAAATAACAATTTTCCTTACCTTTGCATCATGATTTATCCGGAGAATTTTGAACGTAAAACGGGGTTTGATAAACTCAGACAAAGTCTGAAAAATCAGTGTCAGAGTGATGCCGGTATACGCCGTGTGAACAACATGCACTTTATGACTGAGGCTGAACCTGTGAAACGGGAACTGGATTTCACCGAGGAACTCAAACAAAGCATATTGTTTCATGAGAGCTTTCCGTTTACCGGCTTTCCGGATATCAAACCGGCCTTACTGCAACTTGAAAACGAAGAATCCGTTCTCAGCGAGGAGAGTTTTCATAACATACACCTTATTTTACAGCAGATTTCTGCCATAAAGCGGTACAGTGGCAAGCTTTCAGCCGATAAATTCCCTCATCTCAGAACGCTGATCGACAGAATTGCCTATCCCGACTTTGTGCGCAACGAAATCCGGCGGGTTTTTACCAGCAAAGGCAGCATAAAAGCATCGGCAAGTAAGGAACTGGAAGCTCTGGTGAAAGAAGAGTCCGGCATAGACCAGAAAATCACGGGCGAGCTGGAACACGTGATGAAACAGGCCATACGTGAAGGCTGGTGTGAAAGCGATACGTCCATCGCTATCATTGACGGCTACCGGGCTGTTCCGTTAAATGCCGTGCACAAGCGTAAACTCAAAGGCATCATTGTAGGCGAATCCTCTACGGGCAAAACCGTTTACCTGGAGCCCGAACGGATATCACAGCTCAACCACCGCCTGCGCAGTCTGAAACACGAAATAGTAGCTGAGAAACAAAAAATTCTTGCCGAACTCACCGACACCATACGCGAATACGCTCCGGACCTGCACAATTGCCTCAATGCCCTTGCCGAAATTGATTTTCAGCGGGCCAAAGCAAAACTGGCACTGGAGCTGCAATGCATCCGTCCCGGGATAGCGCAAAAAGACCATGTGGTATTTCATAAAGCACGGCATCCCCTGCTTGTAAAAAGCTTTAAGCAGCAGAATCGTGAGGTTATTCCATTTGACCTGGAAATCAGCGACACACATTACCTGTATGTCATTTCGGGGCCAAATGCAGGCGGAAAAACCGTCACCCTGCAGGCCACCGGTCTTATACAATACATGTTGCAATGCGGCATGCAGGCACCTGTGGGTGGTAATACGCAAACCCGCATTTACACCAGCATATTTCTGGATCTCGGCGACGATCAGAGCATAGAAAACGACCTGAGCACCTACAGCTCCCATCTCAACAACATGAAACTCATGCTTGAAAAAGCGGATCAGGACAGTTTGATTCTGATCGATGAGTTTGGCGGTGGCACCGAACCCGAAATGGGGGCGGCCATAGCCGAGGCCATGCTTCAGGAATTTGCCGATAATAAAGTAAACGGCATTGTCACCACACATTATGGGAATTTAAAGCATTTTGCCAGCAATTATCCCGGTCTGGAAAACGCTGCCATGCTGATTGACAACGAGACCATGTCACCGATGTATCAGTTACAAACAGGCATCCCGGGTTCATCATACAGCTTTGACATTGCCGAACGTAACGGCATACCTGCGGATATCATTGAGCTGGCAAAAACCAAAACCGGCAAGGAAAAATACAATTTTGACAAGCACCTTCGGCAGGTGATTAAGGATAAAAAATACTGGGAAAACCAGCGCAAAAGCATCAATCAGGAAAATAAAAAGCTGGAAGCCGAGATCAACCGTCACAAAATTGCATATCAGGCTTTTGAGCGCAAAGAAAAGAAGCTGATTGAAGCTGCTAAAGCCGAAGCAGAGCGCATCATCAGCAAAGCAAACCGGGAAGTGGAAAACACCATCCGTAAAATCAAGGAAGCACAGGCGGAAAAAGAAAAGACCAAAGCTGCCCGTGATGCATTGCAAAAGACAGAAAAGCAGATAAAACAGGACAAAGTAAAAACCAAAGAAACCGCTGAAATCAGGAACTTAAAAAACACGATAAAGCATGCTTCGCCTCGCGAAGCACCCAAAAAGGCTACTGCCGGCAAACAGGAAATCCGTGTGGGCAGCATGGTATACATCAGGCATCTTGACCAAACCGGTGAAGTGATTGACATTGGTGACAAAAATTACGTTGTCAGTCTGGGAAACATGATGACCACGGTAGAAAAAAATAAAGTCAGGCTGGCGGAGAAGCAAAAGCAACAGGGCACGGCCAAAATGTCTGGTGGTAGTGCTTACGTGCGGAGCATGACGGATTTTCAGCACGATATTGACCTGCGTGGTAAACGGGTGGATGAATCCCTGAGTCTGCTGATTGATTTCATTGACAATGCTGTGGTTGCAGGTGCCCGGCAGGTAAAAATCCTGCATGGCAAAGGCAGCGGCATTTTGCGGCAGGCCATTCGCGATTACCTCTCAAAACAACAGGAAGTTGAGCGCTTTGAAGATGAAGACATCCGCCATGGTGGCGATGGCATTACGGTGGTTACGTTGCGGGTGTAGGGAGGCTGTCAATTATGTGCGCTCCGCTCCCCTACTTAGCGCATTTTTTCTAACTTTGCAAAAAATATATTCGCTATATGACACAATCCATGACCGGCTATCACAAGCTTAGTTTTGATTACGCCGAAAAGACCATACACATCGAAATAAAGACCCTGAATTCGAAGTACCTTGACATCAACACCCGCATCCCCAGCATTTACAGAGAAAAAGAGCTAGCCATACGGGAGCTGATTCACAAGGAATTGAAACGCGGGAAAGTAGAATACAACATTTATGTTGATATGATGCCCGGGGCACAGTCTACTGAAATAAACAAAGAGCTGTTTGCTGCCTATTACCAGCAGTTAAAGGATATCAGCACAAGCGAAGGCATCCCGATGGACAAAGACATCATGAATGTCATCAGCCGCATGCCTGACATCATGAAACAGGAGCGTGAAGAAATTGAAGATGAAGAATGGGACACCATCCTGGCCAAAACCGGCGAAGCCATTGATCAGGTGGTAGCCTACCGTAAAGATGAAGGCGTTTCGCTGCATCAGGATGTTAAACGCTCTGTCACGGCCATTGAACAGTTGATGGAAGACCTCCTCCCCTATGAAGCAAACCGCATCGAAAACACCCGCGAGCGGCTGATGAGCAATCTGGAAAAGCTGCAGGACAAACCGGAGCTCGACCCCAACCGTTTTGAGCAGGAGCTTGTGTATTACCTTGAGAAATTTGACATCAATGAGGAAAAGGTGCGCTTAAAGAATCATTGTCGCTATTTTGCTGAGACATTGGAAAAAGACGGTCCCGTTGGCAAAAAACTCGGGTTTATATCCCAGGAAATGGGGCGTGAAATCAACACACTTGGCTCCAAAGCCAATGATCCCGATATGCAGCGCATTGTTGTTATGATGAAAGAAGAACTGGAAAAAATCAAAGAACAGGTATTAAACACCCTATAGACATGACGCAAGGCAAGCTTATCATTCTATCGGCCCCATCAGGTTCAGGAAAAACCTCCATTGTCCGCTATCTGATGAAGCAGTTTGACAACCTGCGCTTTTCTGTTTCGGCAACCAATCGCCCAATGCGTGCCGGTGAAACCGATGGTGTGGATTACCATTTTCTGAGCACAGGCGATTTTAAGCAAAAAATACAGGAAAACAAGTTTGTAGAATGGGAAGAAGTATACAATGGCC
>CAYQMB010000031.1:0-27078 GCA_964418565.1 uncultured Bacteroidales bacterium
CCGGGAGATGTCAGCCCTGAAAGGGCGAAAGAAAGAAGTTAATGTTATGGGCTTTTCGCCCCGTTGGGGCTTTGGATTTTTTTGTGAATATCGAATTTCGGACAGCAGCGTTTCGGCTTAACCGCGGGAATATCGAATGTCGAATGATGAAGTGAAAGCATACCATGGTGCCGGATGATGATGCTTTTGATGTGTAAGTCAAAGCACCTGACAGGTCTGCCAGAATTGAAGTGTAAACATTGATAACTTGTTTATCAATCCAACCATTGCTGACCTGTCAGGTGATGGGTACCGCTAAAAGGCGGGTAGGCTTTCTTTCAGTGAAAACACCATAAAGAATAACACATTGTTTGTATCCCGAAATCGCTGGGAAGCGGTTTTCGGAAGCAGGCAAGAAAGCCGGGTAACACGTTCAGTGGCTTATGTTTTTTTAATGATTATTACGCATATGGATTATCAACTTTATCTTTTATCCAGAATGTTGTAATTTGAATCCCGCTCTGCGGCCTTAAGCCCGGCTGAGGATGCAATGCTTTTAAGTTCATCGCTGTGCATGCCCGGATGTTTTTCCTCCGCCCCTGCGAGTGAATAGATCTTTGTGCTGTCATCAATTGTGCCGTCCAGGTCATCCACCCCAAAGGCCAGGCTCATGGATGCATTGCCTTTTCCAATCATGGGCCAGTAGGCTTTAATGTGGGGAATGTTGTCCAGAAAAATTCTGCTGATGGCATACATGCGCATATCATCTGTAACTGGTGTTTCTCCGGCGTATGAAAGTTTGTTGTTGCCGCTTTTGAACTTGAGCGGAATAAACGCGTTGAACCCACCGCTTTTGTCCTGAAGATCGCGTAAACGCAGCATGTGATTGATGCGGTGCTCCGGTTTTTCAATATGCCCGTACAGCATGGTGGCATTGCTTGGCACCTTCATTTCATGAAGCGTTTCATGCACCTGAAGCCATGTTGCAGCATCAATTTTGTCGGGGCAGATTTTCTGACGGATTTCCTTATCAAAAATCTCGGCACCTCCGCCAGGTACAGAATTCAAGCCGGCTTTTAACAGGGCTTCAATGCCTTCCTTAAGCGATAAGCCGGCATTTTTACTCATTTGCCAGATTTCTTCTGCCGTAAATGCTTTGATGTGAACTTTTTTGCTTAGCTTCCGGATGCGCCGCAGGATTTCAGCGTAATAACTGATATCCCAGTCGGGATGTACGCCTCCAACAATATGAATCTCAGTGATGTTCTTTTTTAGCGCTTTGGCAGCCAGGGTTTCCATTTCGTCATGCGTGTATTCCCAGGCATGAGAATCGCCTTTTCGGGCTCTGTATGAGCAAAATAAGCAGTGATTGATGCAGACATTTGTGGGCTCAATATGGATGTTCCGGTTGTAAAATACCATATCACCGCTTACCTGTTGTTTGCGTTTCCATGCTATGGAGGCAAGTTGCGATAAGGGTAGCGTGAACAATTCGAGCCCTTCATTGGCTGTTAACCTCTTTCCGTTTTCCGCCCTGTTGATTAAATCCTTCATCGCTGCATTATTTTTACTGTAAAAGTACAAAAATCCTGCGTTTTTTTACTTTTGTACTATGGATTCAAAAACCGCTGTCATCATTGGAGCAGGTCCCGCCGGATTAACAGTTGCCGAGCAGTTGCTTAAACGCACTGATATCAGACCTGTTGTGATTGAGGCTGACATGCAGGTAGGTGGCATTTCCAAAACGGTTAACTACAAAGGCAACCGGATGGACTTTGGGGGACATCGCTTTTTCTCCAAATCAGAACGTGTGATGAACTGGTGGAAGGAAAAAATGCCTCCTGAAAAAGATGATGCAGGTATTCCGAAAATTGATCCCGATAAAACAGACCGTGTTTTGTTGATACGGCAGCGTCTGTCACGAATTTTTTACCTGAGGCGTTTTTTTGATTATCCCGTTAGTCTGAACTGGCATACCATTCGTTCGCTGGGTCTCATGCGTATGATGCGAATAGGCTTTTCCTACATCGGAATTCGTCTGTTCCCACGGAAAAAGGAAAATAATCTGGAGGATTTTTTCATCAACCGCTTTGGCAAGTCCCTGTACGAAACATTTTTTAAAGATTATACAGAGAAAGTCTGGGGAGTACCATGCCGCGAAATCAGTCCTGAATGGGGCGGACAGCGTATTAAAGGCTTGTCGGTAAGCAAGGCTGTGAAGGATGCCCTCAGCAATATGCTGCTTACCAAAAAGCAAAAAGAAAAACGACAGGTGGAAACCAGCCTGATTCGAAAATTCCATTACCCAAAGCTTGGGCCGGGGCAGATGTGGGAGTTGGTGGCTCAGGAAGTAAAAAACCTTGGCGGAGAAATCATCATGCAGGCCAAAGCCGTAAAGGTAGTGAACAAAGATGATGCTGTTGAGTCTGTGGTGTATCGTGATGCAGATGGCGGCCTGCACGAATTGCAGGCAGATTATGTGTTCAGCACCATGCCCATGAGTGAATTGTTTGAAAGCATGGATGTGTCTGATGATCTGAAACGCATCGCACGGGGCCTGGTTTACCGTGATTTCATTACCGTTGGATTGCTGGTGAAAAGTTTGCAGATAAAAACCGATGAAAACCCATTGAAAGACAATTGGATATACATTCAGGAGAGCGATGTCAAACTCGGACGCCTGCAAAATTTTCATAACTGGAGTCCTTACCTGGTGAAGAATCCGGAGCATCGCTGGCTTGGGCTGGAATATTTCTGCAACGAAGGGGATGATTTCTGGACCATGAACGATGATGACATTATAGATTTTGCCGTTAACGAGTTGCAGAGTATAGGTATCATTGATAAATCGCAGCTTATTGATGCCAGCATGTACCGTGTGCCTAAGGCATACCCTGCTTATTTCGGGACATACAACAAGATCGGCCTGTTGCGGGAATTTGCGGATTCACTGGAAAATCTGTATCTTATCGGTCGAAATGGCATGCATAAATACAACAATCAGGATCATAGCATGCTTGCCGCGATGACTGCTGTTGACAATATTGTAAACGGTGTTAAAACAAAACAAAACATCTGGAATGTAAATACCGAATCAGCTTATCATGAAAGCAAAAAAACTGAATAAAAAAATATTGTACAGATTTAGTCCCTGGGCGTGGCTGATTCTGATTGCAGTATCTGCATTTTATATGCTGATCAATTATGCCGGAACTGAAGGGCTGAATCCTTCGGATGAGGGCGTTGTGCTGGCTCAAAGCTGGCGCATCCTGCAGGGAGAAGTGCCGCATCTGGATTTTATCAGCATCCGGCCGGTCGGCTCAGGTGTTTTGCATACCATCCACTTTCTGTTGCCTTTTCCTCTGCAAAGCAGCGCCCGCTATTTTGTGCTGTTTCAGTTTTTTATCATTGCTTTTTCATGGGTGCAGTTTTTTCGGCTGAAATCAAATTTCAAACACGAAATACCCACCCTGTACAAGCTGAGTTTTTTACTGATTGCATGGGTAACCAGCATTTTCAATTACAACCTGTTTCCGTGGACCACCATAGATGCCGTGTTCTGGACATCTCTTGGCTTTTACCTTACGGAGCGCTCATTTCACATCCGCAGACAAACCCTTTGCCTTGGGCTCGGGCTTATGGCCTTTGTGTTGGCAGCACTTTCGCGGCAGACATTTGCCCTGGTAGCCATTGTTGGCTGGTTGTGGATAGCGGTTAGAATTGTAAAGCGAAAAAGCTGGACAGCAGGAATCTTGGGAGCAGCGATTGGCCTGATTCCACTTGTTATATACGCTGTTGTGATTGCTGCAAATGATGCAGGCCGTGCCTTTTTGAGTCAGTTGACCGGCAGGACAGAATTTTACGATACTGCCGTACGTGGCTTTTACGAGCGGTTTAAACTCAGCAGCATGAAATGGATTCACCTGACAATTATGGGTCTCACCATTCTGTTGAGCATTGGAAAACGCCTTTCCTCACGATTGCATTCATTTCTTGCAACCTTACCGGCTCTGCGGATTATGTTTATCGTGGAAACCTCACTGGTGCTGATTTTGCTGTATGGCATAGCCGATTATTTCATTACGGCGGAAACCCGGGATGTGTTTACCCTGCCTTTCCGGAGTTTCTGGATTCTGCTTGATATCATGTTGATCAGCGTGCTTGTGCAGGATAATAAATTTACCGCCTGCGTACCCGCCTGGTTTGCTCTGCTTGTTGCGTGGGTAAGCGCCATTAGTCTGGGCGCAAACACACCGGTATTTGCCTTTGGTATTCTGGTGATTTCCATCCTGTATGTCTTTTTGATTAAGTATCAGGATGCATTGTTGCTGAAACAAAACTGGCTGAAAGTATTTATCCCGGCCGTAGCCATTCTCTTTTTTGCTACCGGAACACGCAGTCAGCAACATGTTAATTACCGGGATGTGGGCAAGGAAAAGCAAACGCATAACCTGAAAGAAATTCATCCCGATTATGGCAATTGCATGACCAATCAGCACACATACGCTTATCTGGCTGAAGTGGATTCATTGGTGAAGGCATATAAGCCTTTGAAGCAGCCTTTTGTCCTGCTGCCGGACAATGCCATTGTCTACCCGGTTTATCGCATGCATAATCCCATGCCTGTGGATTGGATACAGGGTCCCGAGTTTGTGGGACAGGAAGAGCGGTTTAAAAAAGAGTTGCTCTGGAAAATTGATGAAGGCGTAATATTTATGGTTCAGCGGGTTAATGCCAAAAACATGTGGGACGGGTTTGAAGAAATCAAATACTGGAAGTATCCCTATGTTTGGGACATCCACAGGGAATGCAAATTGCAGGATCAGACAGAATTCTTTGACATATATTCAAAATATCCGCTGGAGAAATAGCAGCAGGTTGAATGCATGAGACATGAGTTAATCTGCGCACCGGCGGAGGCGGCTTACCCTGCTGTTATGGCCGGCGTGTTTTTGCGCCGGGGGGCAGCGTGGCGTGACGGAACAAACGCCTGCGCCCGGCAGATGCAAAAACCGGCGGGCATGAAGCCGGTAATAGCCGTAGACGGAGATTATTTCAATGGAGAAAAAATGCTGCCTGCGCCCTCATTAGCATCAAACAATACCGTGTCTTATTGGTTAATCATTAAAAATCATTCAATTTATCATGGCATACAATTTACTTAAAGGCAAAAAAGGGCTGATTTTTGGTGCACTGGACGAAAAATCCATTGCATGGAAAGTGGCTGAAAAAGCGCATGAAGAAGGCGCAGAACTGGTACTTAGCAATACGCCCGTGGCCATACGCATGGGGCAGATTGATGAGCTGGCAGAAAAGACGGGCAGCAAAGTGATTCCCGCCGATGCCACCGATGTTGACGATCTGACGAAACTTGTGGATGAGGCAATGGCGTTTTTTGGCGGCAAATTTGATTTTGTTTTGCATTCCATTGGCATGTCACCAAACGTGCGCAAAGGCAAGCCTTACGACGACCTTAATTATAATTTCCTGGAAAAAACGCTGGATATATCTGCTATTTCGTTTCATAAAGTGCTGCAGGTGTGCCGGAAAAAAGATGCCATTAATGAGTGGGGATCGGTTGTTGCACTGACTTACGTGGCTGCACAGAAAACCATGTACGAATACAATGATATGGCCGACGCAAAGTCTCTGCTGGAAAGCATTGCCCGCAGCTTTGGCTATATGTATGGTCGGGATAAAAAAATCCGCATCAATACCATTTCGCAATCGCCAACCATGACCACTGCGGGTTCTGGTGTAAAAGGCATCGACCTGCTGCTGGATTTTTCAGAACGCATGTCTCCGCTGGGCAACGCTACCGCCGATGAATGTGCCGATTACAGCATCATGATGTTTTCCGACCTGACGCGTAAAGTTACCATGCAAAATCTCTATCATGACGGAGGATTCAGCAGCATGGGTATGAGCCTGCGTGCCATTGAACAATACAACAAGAGTTTTGAAGATTGCGATGACAAATCATTATAAATGTTAGTTGGCCAACTGCCGGAACTGTTTCTGTTTTATTCGAGACCAGCCCGGGGGCGTGGTTTTGAAAAATGAAAGGTTAAGATTACATTGTCAATGAGATACGGTAAACTCTGCCTTTACCGGGCAACAATGAAACGAAACCTGAAAAATTAACCGGCAGTTTATATTTCCTCATCGGAATTGTAATTGAACCCCAGACGTTTGCCCGTCTGAATCTTACTTTTGTTAATGCGTTCTTTCATTTGTGAAACCGATGCTATCTGGATTTTGTCAACCGGTGGAACCAGCAGATCAAATTTCAGTGCAAAGAGCAGGGTGCCTTCAATTACTTCTTTCAGGGCATCACAGGTAACTTCATGTTCATCAAAACTCGGATACGTATAGCCAATTTCTTTTCTGCCTTCAATAAAGTAATGATTATTCCGGTTGATGAAGATGCGGCCAATCAAATACCCCAGATCATCTGAACGGTTGTACTTGAAGCTGTCAGCCAGGAAGTTGTATATGTTGACAATGCCTGCATAGGTATTTAAGGCATCTTCTCTGCCACCTTTGGTTTTCCATATCTGATGAGCAGGAGGAAATTCAAATACATTGGAGTGCATATTAAAAATCAACAAATCACCGGCAATGCGAATTTCCGATTCAAACACACCACGATCACGGTACTCGAGCAAAACCCGTTTGTCTGCATCCATAAGATCCTGATTGTAGTCGCTGACAATATCCTGCAGTATCTGCTTGACCTTTTTAAAAGCGGCTTTGGTATGATCGTATACCTGCTGCTTGGTTTGTGACTTTTCCAGCAGAGTCTTTATCACTTCTTCTTTCATATAGAACCATTTATAATGCCATCATTTGGACAGCAGTTTTATTTAATAAATATAGCTATAATCTGCACCATCAATACGCTTTGGCAAAGAGTACCCTGCCTTTCGAAGGTTTTCCTGTTACCATGCATTTGCCTTTTTCACCATCAGTGTCAAGTGGCAGACAGCGAACGGTAGCTTTTGTTTCGGCTTTAATTTTCTCTTCGGTTTCCGGGGTACCATCCCAATGAGCATAAACAAAACCCGGGGTTTCTTTCATGTGTTTCTTAAACCCATCGTAATCATCAATTTTCACTGTTTTTTCTTCCCTGAGCTTTTTGGCTTTGTTGTATATGCCTGTCTGTATGTCTTCCAGCAGCCATGCGATGTGATCAATCAGTTTTTCACCGCTGATGCTTTCTTTTTCAAGTGTATCACGACGGGCAACCTCGTAGCTGTTGCTTTCAAGGTCCCTCGGGCCGATTGCAATGCGCACGGGATAGCCTTTCATTTCATATTCGGCAAATTTGAAGCCGGGACGCTGTGTGTCACGATCGTCAAAATGTACGCTGATACCTTTGTCGCGCAGGGCTTTTGTGATGCCATCCACTTTTTCACGTATTGCGGATAGTTGTTCTTCGTTTTTAAATATGGGTACGATGGCAACCTGTGTGGGAGCAAGCTTAGGTGGCAATACAAGGCCCTGATCGTCAGAGTGAGCCATGATTAACGCACCCATCAGGCGGGTGGATACGCCCCAGGAGCTTGCCCAGACATATTCCTCTTTGTTTTCTTTTGTGAGGAATTTCACATCAAACGCTTTGGCAAAATTCTGACCCAGAAAATGCGATGTTCCGCTCTGCAAGGCCTTTCCATCTTGCATCATGGCTTCTATTGTATAGGTTTCTACCGCCCCGGCAAACCGTTCGCCCTCGCTTTTACTGCCAATGATTACAGGCATGCCCATCCAGTTTTCAGCAAAATCAGAATAAACGTGAATCATCTTCTTTGTCTCTTCCATAGCCTCCTTACTGGTGGCATGGGCAGTATGACCTTCCTGCCATAAAAATTCGGCCGTACGCAAAAACAAACGCGTCCGCATTTCCCAGCGTACTACATTGGCCCACTGATTGACAAGAATCGGCAGGTCACGATATGACTGTATCCAGTTTTTATATGTGTTCCAGATAATGGTTTCTGATGTCGGACGGACAATAAGCTCTTCCTCCAGCTTGGCTTCCGGATCAACAACAATGCCGTCCTCCGAATTTTTTAAGCGGTAGTGAGTTACTACAGCACATTCTTTGGCAAAACCCTCAACGTGCTTGGCCTCTTTTCCAAAAAAAGACTTGGGAATAAACAGAGGAAAGTATGCATTGGAGTGACCGGTTTCTTTAAACATCTTGTCCAGTTGAGCCTGCATCTTTTCCCATATTGCATAACCATATGGCTTTATTACCATTGACCCCCTGACGGCTGAGTTTTCAGCAAGATCCGCTTTGGCAACCAATTCGTTGTACATTGCGAATAATTTTCAGTACGCTTTGTTAAGCCTTTTCCCATAATAATATTGGTATGAAATTTGCACTAATTTAATTGAAAATTATTTTGTCAAAACTAAAAAAATAAGATAAGACCATGAAACTTTTTAAATTATTATCACTCGCCCTCGTAATCTTCGCAACAAGTTGCACTACCAGTGTGCATCTTGGTGAAGGTTACGGCTACGATGATGTATATTATTCTCCTGGAGAGGAAATGGCATCAACACAGCCACATACTGATAAGCCCGCTAGTGACGGGTACGAATCTCAGTATGAATCACCCGAATATCAGAACAACAACTATGCCGATAATCAGTATTATGATGATCAGTATGCTGATGACGGTTATTATGATGAAAATGGCTATTATGAAGAAGATGGCTATTATGAAGACACAGCATACTATGATGACGGTTATTATGACGATGGTTATTATGGTGGTGGTGATGTCATAAACAATTATTATTACGATTCCTACAGCTCTCGCTTAAGACGGTTTCACGATGCGTATTATTATGATCCCTATTATTACGACCCATATTATGCTGGCATTGGTTATAACACCTACTATGGTGGTTACAACATGTATTTTGGTTGGAACTGGGGCTGGAATTCATGGTATGGATACAACAGCTGGGGATCACCCTGGAATCCTTACTATTATGGATGGGGATATGGTTCTTACTATTCCGCATATAATCACGGTTTCTGGGACGGATATTACAACGGATATGCCGATGGAAGCGGAAACCCATGGTACGGTGATGACTGGATCGGATATGACGATGGTGATGTAACACATGGACACCGCAATTCACCTGGTGGTAACGGTACCGGCGCTGGACGTGGCTCAGCCGATAACAACAATCGTGACAACACTGCCGACGCATCTCAGGTACGTAGTGAAAACCTGACACGCGACAATAAGGACAAAGATCCTGTAGCAGTGCGTGGTGCTGATAAAGGGTTTTCACGTAAAGGTGATGATTCAACCAATACTAAAGAAGACAGACCTGAGCTTGATGGCCGTTCACAAAACGACAAACCAAATCTGCGCCCCTCTGATGATAACCGTAATACTGCCGGTGTCAGAAAAAGCAATACACCGCAGTCGCTGGAGCAGAACCGTGATGGAAATAAGGTAGATAACCGTAAACCCCGGTATTACCAGCGCCCGGACGACAACAGCGGAAACCGCTATAACAATAGCCGGACCTATAAACGTCCGGACTCTCCGAACCGTTCGGCCAACTCCAGGAATTATAACAATTCTAACTCAGTGCGGAACAACTCACGGTATACCCAGCCGGGTAGCAACTCACGCAGCAGCAACAATACCAGAAGTTACCGGAGTTCAGGTTCCAATACTACCCGTTCATACACACGGCCGTCAAGCGGAAACACAAACCGTTCGTACAGGAGCCCGTCACGCAGTAACAATACCCGTAGCTATAGCAGCCCTTCACGGAATTCAAATACCCGTAGCTACAGCCGTCCATCCAGGAGCAGTAACCGAAGCAGCAGTTCATTCCGCTCTTCAGGTTCATCCTCTCGCAGCAGTGGATCCAGTTTCCGCAGCAGTGGAAGTAGCAGCAGTTCTTCCAGTGGTAGCTCAAGCTTCGGCGGCGGTTCATCAAGCCGTTCATCTGGTGGAAGCTCATCCTCCTCATCCTCTGGTGGCGGACGTTCACGCTAAGGCATTGGTTAATTGGTTTTATGGTCTTATTTTCAAGATATTAACTTAAAATTTAATACAATGAAACGATACATAATCACAGCAGTTATTCTTAGTCTCACGCTGGGCGCAATGGCTCAAAATCAGGTGGATGCCCTCAGGTACTCCTGGCTGAACCCATCAGGTACTGCCCGCTTTAGCAGTATGGGCGGTGCGTTTGGCAGCCTTGGAGCAGATTTTAGCTCCATTTCTCAAAATCCGGCAGGTCTCGGTGTTTACCGCAGCTCCGAATTGACAATCAGCCCGGGAATGATGTACACACAAACAAATACATCGTACATCAATAACTCCGAAGATGATTTTGGATACAATGCGGTGTTGGGAAACCTCGGTTATGTTGGAACCGTAAAGTTCGACAGCAAATCAAATTCGCTGAAAAACCTGAGTTTTGCATTTGGATACAACCAGCTTCAGAATTATAACCAATATATTGATATCAAAGGGTATAACGACAACGGATCTTTCACCAATTATATGGCAGCACGTGCCGATGGTACGTATGCCGGTAACCTGGGTGATTTTTACGAATGGCCGTCCTACTATACATACCTTATTAACCCAAATAACACGGATACTACAGCGTATATCTCGGCATATGATGCGTATGGTACCGATCAGAAGCAAATCATACAGCGGCAGGGAAACGTTGGCGAATATGTGTTTGCCATGGGGCTGAATATTGAAAATCAGCTTTATCTGGGAGCAAGTTTTGGTGTTCAGGATGTGAATTTTAGCCAGGAAGTGTTTTACGAAGAAACAGACTCCAGAGATGTGATTACGGATTTTAATTCTTTCAATTACACCGAAGAGTTACAAACTGACGGTACCGGTTACAATTTCAAAATCGGTGCGATTTTCCGTCCGGTTGACTGGTTGAGGTTTTCTGCTGCTATGCACACACCCACATTTTACAACCTGCACGAGGAATATTCAACGGTGTTTGTTTCCGATTTTGACAGTACGCACAAAAGCAGCAGCTACCATTCACCGACAAACCTTCACAATTACAAATTAACATCACCGTTCAAAGCCCAGGCAGGTCTGGCTGCTGTGTTATTTAATTCGACCATTCTAAGTGTGGATTACGAATTTTTAAATTATGGCATCAGCAAATTAAGAGCCAACGATTACGCCTATGATATTGAAAATGATATCATATCAGAAAGTTATGGTGCCGCCCATAACCTGAGAGCCGGAGTTGAATATAAACTGGGTCCCATTGCATTCCGTGGTGGATGGGCTTATTTCAGCAGTCCTTACGTGGATGGTCAGGTTAATGCAGGAACGGATTTCATGCAGTATTCAGGCGGTATAGGTTTCAGGAGCAAGTCCTTTTTCCTAGACCTGGCTTACGTTTATTTTGACAGAAGTGAAAATTATTTTTTGTATGAAGGCTATGGAGTCTCAAGCCCTCCTGTTGACCTTAATACAACACGACATTCAGTGCTGGCAACCATTGGCTTTAGGTTTTAAACATACGCCGACACTTGAATATAAGGCCACCTGCAGCTTGCAGGTGGCCTTATCATTGGTGGCTGTGTCCTCAGATTGACAAGCCACAGCCGGAAGTGAGCTTTACGCCTTCGTCAGGCGAAGGTTTGTACCTGATATTACAGCACTACCTCACCACTTCAGAAAAAAATCATAAAAATCCGTTAAAATCTGCAGCAAATATGGACATGTTTCGTACCTTCAATAGAAGGTGCATGTTGTGAAAATAAAACAAGACATACCACAGACTGTTTTAAAGGCTTGCAAGAAACAAAAAATGCATGCCATGGAGACAGTGTATCACCACCTGGCTCGTACAATGTACAATTCAGCTTACCGGTTATTGAACCATCAGCAGGATGCTGAAGATGCCATGCACGAAGGATTTATCGCTGCCTGGAAAGCATTTCCACGCTTTGATCTGAATAAAGACCCTGAAAAATGGATAAAAACCATGGTGATTAATAAATCCATTGATATGCTCAGAAAACGAAAATATTCTTTTGAAGATCTGAGTGAACTCAGTATGCATAACCACTACGATGAAAGTCAGAATTCAGAACTGCAGGAAATTGATATAGACATTGTAAAAGAAGCAA
Source organism: uncultured Bacteroidales bacterium (assembly GCA_964418565.1). Lineage (GTDB taxonomy): Bacteria > Bacteroidota > Bacteroidia > Bacteroidales > ML635J-15 > JAQIBY01. The sequence goes on from CAYQMB010000031.1 coordinate 12,149, forward strand.
TTTTGAAACTTTCTGATGGATACCGTAGCGTGCTCTCACTCTTTTTGACAGAAGGCCTTGATTACGATGAAATCGCTGAATACATGGGAATAAAACCCTCTTCCGTGAGATCCCATGTTTCCCGGGGACTGGTAAAGTTACGTAGTGATTTAAAAAAACGGCATTATGAAAACGATACAGAAATATTTTCAGGATAACAAAGAGATGCTTAATGATCAGATACCGCCCGCCGGTCACGCACTGCGATTTAAGCATAAACTCAGGCGTCAGAAGATACAACGGCAGTGGAGCATAATATCAGCTAGTGTTGCTGCAGCAATTGTTCTTGCCATTTCCGTTTTCATGTTGACAAACAAGCCAGCTGCTGACTTTGATACATCCCTTTGCAGTGCTGTTGTTCCTGATCAACTGCCCGAAGATGTTAAAATGGCTGACACCTATTTTGAACGGGAAGTGCGTAAAAAATCACTGGAGGTATTGAGTTCTTTTTCAGTGGCTAATACCATGGGGAAAATGCACTACCTCAAATCCATAAATGAATACCAAATTCACCGGTGTAGATTGTACCGAAAGCTGGAGGATTATCCGGAAAATCGCCGGCTTCATCATGCTTTGCTTCAACAGTATCAAATGACACTCCAACAGCAAAGCCGTTTACTCACATTGTTAAACCCTTAATGCTTAAATCATGAAAACTTTGAAAATTTTAGTGGCCTTATCTCTTTTTGGCCTGGTAATCCAACCCCTGTCAGCCCAGGTGGAGCTAAATAAAAAGCGAAGCAAAAGCTTTGATGACGCTTTGAATTCTACCCTTGTGGTTAACACTGAATTTGCCGACATCAACCTGGTGAATCACACAAAAAGCAGCATTGACATTAATGCAGAAATACGTGTCAAAGGTGAGGACAAGGCAAGCGCTGAAAAATTGCTGAAAAACTACGATGTAATTCTTGAAAAAGAGGGAAACGAAATCCGCATTGAAACCAAAACAAAGAACCTCATTAACAAAGGTGGTTCCATTGAAATTTTAATTAATGTCAAAGCACCGGCAAATATCGGGCTGGATATGAATGCCGGGTACGGTGATGTAAACATTGCTGAAATCCATGGTGAGACAAATATCAACGTGAAGTATGGTTCCCTGAAAGCCGCCAAACTGCTCCATGATGGTAAAGACAAGCCTGTGAAACTGAATGTGCAATACTGCGAACCTGTTACCATCGGCATAGTGAAAAATGCCGAATTAAATCTGGAATACAGTAAGTTGAAAATGACTGCTGCCGGTGTATTGAAAGCTCATGTAAAATACGCTGAGGCCGAGTTTAAAAACGCTGTAAAGCTTGTTGTTAAAGGTGAATATGGTAGCATCCAACTGGGTAAGATCTCCATTTTGCAGGCAGAAGGAAAGTTTTCAAATTTCATCCTGAATGCACTGAAAAAGCGAGCAGATATTGACATGGAATATGGAGGTATTGTTGTCTCAAAAATCCTCAAATCAGCAGAGTCTGTTGATATAAATGCCGAATACACAACGGTTAGTCTGGCAGGTCTGGAAAGTACCCGGCTAAAAGGAGAAGCCAGGCATACCGAACTTCAACTTCCGGGCTGGGTGAACATTGACAGCAGCTCTTTTATGGAAAAAACGCTTTCGGGTGGTGAAGGTAACACTCTCATTAACCTGGAAATGAAGTATGGAAATCTGACAATTACCGAATAGCGTAGCAGGCTTATTCATTTTTCCGGTAACCGGGATGCTCGTTTTGAGCATTCCGGTTTTTATGTTTTTAGCATCTTTACTCGATTTCCCAGTCGTATCCGTCTTTACGGTCACGCACAATAATTCCGGCATCTTTTAGCTCATCCCTGATTTTATCTGCCGTTCCGAAATCTTTGTCCTTTTTGCTTTGAAGACGGATATCCAGTAGCAGGTCAACTACCGGTTTAAGCTTGTCGGTATGGCCCTGGCTTTCTTCCTCGGCTTGCAGGCCAAGTATGTCCGTGGCGTACTTCCCGATAACCTTCTTTAATCCGCCCTTGTCTTCTTCGGTAACACGTTCGCTGCCGTTTTCAATGTTTCCGATCAGATTGGCGGCTTCAAACAAATGGGAAATTACAATGGGCGTATTCAAATCGTCAGCCAGCGCTTTTTCGCATTTTTTGCTAATCTCATCCACTTTGAAACTGCTTTCATCTGAGGCTTGCAGCTTGTCAATCTGATTATACGCTCTGAACAGCCGTTTTAGTCCTTTTTCTGCTGCTTTCAGGGCTTCGTTTGAGAAGTCAAGGGTTCCACGGTAATGTGCCTGCAGGATAAAGAAACGTATGGTCATCGGGCTGTAAGCCTGATCCAGCATCTCATGGTCCCCGGAAAATAATTCATCCAGTGTAATGAAATTGCCCAGGGATTTACCCATTTTTTGCCCGTTTATGGTGATCAGGTTATTGTGCATCCAGTAATGTACAGATTCTTTTCCCTGGGCTGCAGTTGACTGAGCAATCTCACATTCGTGATGGGGGAATAGCAAATCCATGCCGCCTCCGTGAATGTCAAATTCTTCGCCCAGATACTTGGTGCTCATTACAGTGCATTCCAGGTGCCAGCCGGGAAAACCATTACTCCATGGAGAATCCCAGCGCATGATATGCTGCGGGCTCGCTTTTTTCCACAAAGCAAAGTCCATGGGATTGCGTTTTTCTGATTGCCCGTCAAGTTCACGTGTGTTCGATTGTAAATCCTCCACTTTCCGACCGCTCAATTTCCCGTAATCGTGTTTTTCTGCATATTTCTGCACATCAAAATACACAGAGCCTTCAGCCTCATATCCAAAGCCACTGTCCAGAATATCCTGAACCATTTTAATTTGTTCGGGAATATGACCTGAGGCCTGGGGCTCAATATCCGGACGCAATACATTCAGGGCATCCATATTTTTGTGATAACGTCGCATGTAATGGAACACAATTTCCATAGGTTCCAGCGACTCCAGACGTGCTTTCTTGGCAATTTTATCTTCACCTTCATCCGCATCGTTCTCCAAATGACCGACATCAGTGATATTTCTGACATACCTGACTTTATACCCGGCATGTTTCAGGTAGCGATACAACACGTCAAACGTGATCCCGGGGCGGGCATGTCCCAGGTGAGCATCACCATATACCGTAGGACCGCATACATACAACCCGACAGCGGGCGGATTCAGTGGCTTAAATGTTTCTTTTTTGCGGCTCAGCGTATTGTAAATTTTAAATTCCATAATCCTGGATTTTATAGCGAGATTTAATGTTTAGAAAAAATAAGTTCTCAATAAAAGCGTTAATTTTGACAATGCACAAAGTTAATACTTATATGATAAACATGAAATACCGAAATTTATTCTGGATATTTGTTGCGTTTCTTCTTGTATTCAGCGCGTGTGGAACATCACATGATGAAAAACCAGATGAGCAGACTAAGCCTAAGTACATCTTTTATTTTATAGGGGATGGGATGGGCTTGCAGCATGTCAGGCTAACCGAAGCTTTCCTTAAGGCAACTGAAAGTGATCAGCCCGGTTTTAAAGCGCTGGCATTTGATACCCTGCCGTATTTTGGCATATCGGATACCTATGCTAACAATCGTCTGATAACGGGATCTGCTGCTGCTGGTACGGCACTTGCTACCGGACATAAAACCAACATTGATGCCATAGCTGTCAGCCCCGACGCTGAAACTGACTACCCCAGCATTGCGCATCGCTTTAAGCAGGAAGGCAAAAAGGTGGGTGTCATTTCCAGTGTCAGCATTGATCATGCTACTCCGGCTGTTTTTTATTCCCATCAGGCTAAGCGCAGCAATTATTTTGAGATCGGAAAGCAACTTGCCAAAAGCGATTACGATTTCTTTGGCGGGGGAGGGTTCAGGCATCCCGAAAATGATGGTGTGAACCTGTATGATCTGGCCGCAAAACACGGTTATCAGGTGTTACGTAGTGAAAATGGTATGGATAAAGTGTCGAAAGACAGTAACGTTTTCCTGGTAAATCCCGTGCTCGGGGCTGAAGGTGAATTACCCTATGCCATTGACAGGAAATTTGAGAAGGGCTACTCACTTGCGCAAATCACACGGAAAGCCATTGATAATTTGTTCGGAGAACAGGGGTTCTTTATCATGGTTGAAGGCGGTAAGATTGACTGGGCAAGCCATGCGAATGATGCAGCAACGGTAGTGCGTGAAGTTATGGACTTTGATCAGGCCGTACGTCAGGCACTTGACTTTTATTTGCAGCATCCCGATGAAACACTCATTGTGGTAACATCCGATCACGAAACTGGTGGCATTGCACTGGGTACTGCCTCTATGGGGTATGAGAATCAGTTTGATCTGCTTGCAGAACAACGTATGTCTGTAGAGCGCATCTCCCGGCTGCTTTATGACAATAAAATCTCACCTGAAGAGCTGCCGGATATCTTTGGCCTTGATGATTTTACAAAGGCAGAAAAACAACAGATAGAACAGGCCGCTCAAATCGATGGTTGGTCATCAGATATTAAATATGGTGGCTATATGCCATTACCCATAACTTACAACAGCATTCAGAACGAACGGGCGGCTGTCGGATTTACATCGTGGAGTCATACAGCTGCTGTTGTGCCTGTTTATGCCATTGGGGCAGGGGCAGAGCGGTTTTCCGGACAAATGGATAATACTGACATACCGCGACGTATTCTGCAGGTGGCGGGTGTGCCTTTTTAAGACGTATCGCCCGGATTTTATCGGGCTGGCATGGCTGCAACCAAATTCTCAATGCTTTTTATTACTTTTGCTGAAAAGAAGAACGATGAGTTATACCTTAGTGGGAAAAGATAAAGATTCTGATGCCCGGGCAGGTGTGTTAAAAACCAGCCATGGAGATATTAAGACCCCTGTTTTTATGCCTGTGGGTACTGTCGGATCGGTGAAAGCTGTGGATTTCTCATTTCTTGAAAATGACATCAACGCTCAGATAATACTTGGAAACACCTATCATCTTTACCTGAGGCCGGGTACCGAAATCATTGAAAAGGCTGGAGGTTTGCACAAATTCAATTCCTGGGACAGGCCAATGCTTACCGATAGTGGCGGATATCAGGTGTTTTCCCTGGCTGATAACCGGAAGCTTTCAGAAGAAGGTGCTATGTTTAAATCCCATATCGACGGATCAAAGCATATGTTTACCCCAGAAAATGTTGTGGACATCCAACGCATTATTGGATCGGATATCATGATGGCTTTGGACGAATGCACGCCATATCCCTGCGATTACAATTACGCAAAAAAATCCATGCAGCTTACTCACCGGTGGCTTAAACGTGGATTTGAACATTATTTGCAAACAAGCGGTAAATACGGGTATGAACAACATTATTTCCCCATTGTCCAGGGCAGCGTTTATAATGATTTAAGAAAAGAGTCAGCGGAATACATTGCGGCATTTGATGCTCCAGGGTATGCCATCGGTGGGCTTTCCGTTGGGGAACCACATGAGATGATGTATGAATCCATTGAGGTGGTGAACGCTGTTTTGCCAAAAGAAAAACCCCGCTACCTGATGGGAGTAGGCACTCCGGAAAACCTGATTGAGGGCATATCCCGTGGAGTGGATATGTTTGATTGCGTTATGCCGACACGAAACGGCCGCAATGGTATGCTTTTTACATCGGAAGGAACCATCAATATTAAAAATAAGAAATGGGCAGATGATTTCTCTTCCCTGGATCCGAATGGAACATCCATGGTGGATAAGCGATATTCAAAGGCATACCTCAGGCATCTGATTCAGGCAGGAGAGTTTCTCGGAATGCAGATTGCAAGCATTCACAACCTTGCGTTCTATGTTGAACTTATGAATACTGCCAGAGAAAAAATCATCAGTGGTGAGTTTTCAGAATGGAAAAATACCATACTACCAAAATTAAAACAAAGGCTGTAAGTGAAAATACTTGACTGGTTTATCATAAAAAAATTCCTTAGCACGTATTTCTTTGCTATAGCATTGATTGTGGGCATTGCTGTGGTTTTTGATGCATCTGAAAAGATAGATGATTTTATCGAGACAGAAGCACCACTGAAAGCAATATTGTTTGACTATTACCTGAATTTTATTCCGTATTTTGCTAATTTGTTCAGTAGCCTCTTTGTCTTTATTGCTGTTATCTTTTTTACCTCAAAACTGGCTTATTCGAGCGAGATTATCGCAATGCTGAGTTCCGGAATGAGCTTTAAGCGCCTGTTGTATCCGTATTTTATCGGAGCGCTTGTCATCACTGCTTTTAGTTTCACCCTGGGATATTACATCATACCAGAATCAAATAAAGCACGGCTTGAGTTTCAGAGCATGTACCTTAAAGGACAGAATAAATCAGGTGAATCACAGGTGCATAAACAAATCAAACCCGGGGTGTATGTGTATATGGAAAACTTTAACCTGAAAAGGGCCCATGGTTACGTCTTTACCATGGAAACTATTGAAGACAATCGCATTGTGTCCAGCCTGAACGCTAATCGTATACTCTGGGACAGTACATCCAATACATGGACAATAGAAAACTATGTTATCAGGCATTTTGGCGGAGATGAACACAAAATAGAATCCGGTGTAAGAAAGGATACGGCAATCAATCTGACGCCCGATGATTTTACCGAAGAAAATGAGCTCGTTTCTTCTATGACGCATAATGAGCTTGACGAATATATCGCTCAGCAAAAACTCAGGGGAACATCACGTGTCACTGAATCCCTTCTTGAAAAAAATAAGCGAATCGCTTTTCCCTTTTCTACCTTCATTTTGACATTCATCGGGGTAATTCTTTCATCAAAAAAAGTGCGTGGAGGTATAGGTCTGCAAATCGGCCTTGGAATTCTTCTTAGCTTTACCTACATTCTCTTTATGAAGTTCTCGGATACATTTGCTCTTAGTGGTATTGTATCGCCTATGGTGTCAGTTTGGATCCCCAACATCATTTATGCAGGAATTGCCTTTCTTTTGTTACCCATGGCTCCAAAATAACTCCTGTCGGGATGGTCTGTTAGTAAAAATGCCTGATAGCTCAATAGTTCCCTGTGTTTTATCAAATACTTTTGCTAATTATACGTGTCTTGGATTATTTCTTTTAATTTAGCACCCTAAATCAAAACCTATTGATCATGGGAGAAAATGATAAAACCAAAGATCTGATTCAGCGCAGGCTGGACGCACAAAAAGGTGGTGGTGATAAAGCCATTGAAAAACAGGTTGCTATGGGTAAGCTTACCGCGCGTGAGCGTATCACCAACCTGCTTGACAATGATTCATTCCAGGAATATGACTTGTTCGTGGAACACGATGCCCGTGAATTCGGAATGGACAAAAAAATGCTTGCCGGTGATGGTGTCGTAATCGGTACCGGTACCATATATGGAAATCCGGTATGCATATATGCACAGGACTTTACCGTTGCCGGTGGCTCCCTGGGGTATATGCATGCACGCAAAATTACTAAGATCATGGATCATGCCCTGAAAATGCGTGTCCCCATAATTGGTATCAATGATTCCGGTGGGGCTCGTATACAGGAAGGCGTGAACTCGCTGGCAGGCTACGGTGAAATTTTCTTTCGCAATACTCAGGCCAGCGGTGTTATTCCTCAGATTTCTGTGATTTTGGGCCCATGTGCCGGTGGTGCTGTATATTCACCAGCACTCACAGATTTTGTCTTTACCGTTGATAAAATCTCCAAAATGTTTATTACAGGCCCTGGTGTGATTAAAACCGTACTGGGTGAAGAGATATCCATGGAAGAGCTTGGTGGAGCAAAGGTTCAATCAAAAATAACCGGAAATGTGCATTTTTATGCCGAAAGTGAAACCGAGTGTTTCGACCAAATCAAAAAGCTTTGTACGTTTATCCCCTGGAACAACAAGCAAAAAGCCAAAGTATTCCCGGCAAAACCTCCTAAGAAAAGATACAAAATTGATAACATCGTTCCGCATGACCCGCGCGAACCTTACGATATGATTGATATGATCCGCTCGCTTGTGGATGATTCTGATTTTTTCGAGGTGCAGTCCGATTGGGCAAAAAATATCATCATTGGCTTTGGTCGTGTTGACGGAGAAACCATCGGTTTCGTAGCCAATCAGCCAAACTACCTGGCTGGTGTGCTTGATGTCGATTCTTCCGACAAGGCGGCACGCTTTATCCGGTATTGTGATGCATTTAATATTCCGCTGGTAACCCTGGTTGACCTGCCGGGTTATTTGCCGGGTGCCGATCAGGAACACGCCGGAGTGATCAGACATGGTGCCAAAGTGTTGTATGCATATTCAGAAGCTACGGTACCTAAAATTACCGTGATTATCCGGAAAGCATACGGAGGTGGTTACATCGCAATGAATAGCCGCCACCTGCATGCTGACTTTGTGTTTGCATGGCCAACTGCCGAAATTGCCGTGATGGGACCTGAAGGTGCTGCCAATATAATTTTCCGTAAAGAAATTGCAGGCGCTGATGATCCTGATAAGATGCGCGAACAGAAGGTTCAGGAATACAAAGAAAAGTTTGCCAACCCATATGTGGCAGCAGCAAAAGGCTATGTGGATGCCGTGATTGAACCAAATGAAACCCGCGACCATTTGTTGAGAGCGCTTGATATATCTGAAAACAAGGAGTTTATTGGTCCGGATAAAAAGCACGGGATACCACCATTTTAGTCAAAGAGTTTGATTGATTTGATAACCAAAAACATTGAAACCATGGAACTGGAAAAAGAAATACGGGCAATCATACCCGGAACAATTCAGGAAATACTCGTTAAACCCGGCGATAAAGTGAAGGCCGGAACGCCGTTGCTCATACTTGAAGCCATGAAAATGCGAAACCGCATTCCGGCTGAATTTGACGGCGTCGTAAAAAAGATTCATGTTAAAACCGGAGACAGAGTCCCGAAAAACCACTTAATGGTTGAGTTTGAATAATCATGGTCTTTTACTGAAGTAAATTGAAAGGGGTGCAGTTGGCATCCCTTTTTTTGTTTCAAAACGGCACAAAAAAAAAGATCAGCATTTGCTGATCTTTTTTTATAAAATATGGTGTGAATTATTCTTCTTCCTGAGCTTCTGCGTAAGTTTTGAGAAGGTCATTCTGTATGTCTCCTGGTACTTGTGAGTATTCAGCATAGCTGAGGTTATACATGGCACGGCCTCCGGAAATTGAACGCAGAGCTGTGGAGTAATTGCCCATTTCAGCCAATGGTACTTTTGCTTTGATTTTTTCAAAACCGTTTTCACTGCTCATGCCTTGTACAATCGCACGACGGCCCTGGAGGTCACTCATGACATCGCCCATTCTGTCCCCGGGAACGAAAACTTCTACGTCATAAATTGGCTCGAGGATTTTGGGACCTGCATTTTTAAATGCTGTGCTGAATGCATTACGGCCAGCAAGCTTAAAAGAAACCTCATTGGAATCAACCGGGTGCATTTTACCATCATAAATCAAGACACGAATGTCACGTGCATAAGATCCGGTTAACGGACCTTCTTCCATTTTTTCCATGATCCCCTTAAGAATAGCTGGCATAAATCGGTTGTCAATACTACCGCCTACAATGCAATTGTAGAACTGCAATACACCACCCCATTCAAGTTCTATTTCGTCTTTATCGCGTACAGAAATCTTTATTTCTTTTCCGTTCACCTTAGTCGGGCCACCGGGTTCTGGGATGCCTTCAACCACAGGCTCAATAATCATGTGTACCTCTCCAAACTGACCGGCACCACCAGATTGTTTTTTGTGACGGTAGTCTGCCAGAGCCTTTTTAGTGATGGTTTCACGGTAAGGTATTTTCGGGGCAACAAATTCGGTTTCAACCTTGAAAATGTTTTCCAGGTGCCATTTGAGAATGTTGAGATGGTATTCGCCCTGGCCACTTACAATGAGCTGTTTCAGCTCTTTGGAGTGTTCCATTCTGAGGGTGGGATCCTCAAGGTGCATTTTGTTCATGGCATCGCCAAGCTTTTCCTCATCGCCTTCAGAAAGCGGACGTATGGCTGTTCTGTGTTTTGGCTCCGGATAATCTACCGGTGGAAATTCAATATTGGCCTTGGGGTCAGAAAGGGTGTCATTGGTTTTGGTTACTTTCATTTTCACGGTAGCACCAATGTCACCGGCAATCAGCGTATCCACTTTGGTTCTGTTTTTACCGGCACAGGCATACAATTGGGTGATGCGTTCTTTTGTGTCTTTTCTGACATTCATCACATCCATGCCTTCGGAGACTTTTCCTGAAGCCACTTTGAAATAATTGATTTCGCCGATGTGCTCTTCATTTGAGGATTTGAATACAAATGCAGCAAACGGAGCGTCTTCTTTACATTCAATCTCATTGCCTTCTTTGTCAACCAATGGTTTTACCTGGTCAGGAGCCGGAGCAACATTAACGATGAAATCCATCAGGGTATTGATGCCTAACTGAGCTTTGGCCGAAGTACAGAATACCGGGTTCAGATTACCGGAAACGATTCCGCTTCTGAGACCCTGCATCATTTCCTCTTCTGAGAGGGTTTCGTTTTCAAAATATTTTTCCATGAGAGCTTCATCCGCTTCAGCAGCTTTTTCAATCAGCTCTGCACGCAGCTCTTCGGCTTTATCCTGATGCTCAGCCGGGATATCTTTTGCCTCGGCTTTTCCATCTTTGTATGTGTACATCTTCATGTCCAGAACGTCCACAATGCTGTTAAAATTAATGCCCGGGTTAGCTGGGAATTGAATGCTTGTGGCACCACTGAATTTTTCAGTTACACTTTCAATGGTTTTTTCATAATTTGTCTTTTCATGATCAAGGTGATTGATGGTAATGAAAAGCGGTTTTTTATAGTTCTCATTCTGACGCTTATGGATTTCTGTACCTACTTCAACGCCATTTTGTGCATTGATCACCATGAGGCTGGTGTCTGCAGCGTACATGCTGGTTACAACATTCCCGATGAAATCATCCATGCCGGGATTGTCAATGAAATTTATTTTTTTGCCTTTGTGTTCTGCAAACACAACAGCTGAAAAAACAGAGTTGCCGTTTTCTTTTTCTACAGGTTTGTAATCAGAAACGGTGTTTTGCGCAGAAACATCCCCTTTGCGCTGGAGAGCTCCGCTTTCAAAGACCATGGCTTCAGCCAGAGTGGTTTTGCCGGAGCCTGAATTTCCTAACAGTGCTAGATTTCTTATCTCACTGGTCTGATAGTTTTTCATAATGTATACGTTAATTTTATTTAGAATTTGAAAAACAATTATTTCCCTTTTTTTGCAAAGGGCTACAAAAATAACACTAATTTATTTAGATGCAAATACACATACCATATTATTACATTATAGAGCTTTCAACTTCCCGTTTAATTGTAAAGATTCAAAATAAGGCTGAAATATCACGAAATCAGGATTTTTTTAAAACATTTGTTGTTAATAAAAAAAAATAAAATACCTTTGCAGTCCAATTTAGAAAAAATGTTTTTCGCTTAAACTGGAATCTATGCCAACAATACAACAGCTAGTCCGAAAAGGAAGAAAACGTCAGGTTGAGAAAAGTAAATCACCTGCACTGAACTCCTGCCCGCAGCGCAGGGGAGTATGTACAAGGGTATATACGACAACACCAAAGAAACCAAACTCTGCGATGCGTAAAGTCGCCAGGGTAAGGCTTACAAACGGAAAAGAGGTTAATGCCTACATCCCGGGTGAAGGCCACAACCTGCAGGAACACTCCATCGTGCTTATCCGTGGCGGCCGTGTAAAAGACCTCCCCGGTGTACGTTATCACATTGTTCGTGGTGCACTTGACACTTCTGGTGTCGAAGGCAGAACGCAGAGACGTTCCAAATACGGAGCCAAGAAACCTAAAAAATAAGCGGTTAGAATATGAGAAAGTTAAAAAATAATATCAGAAAACGCGAAGTCGATCCTGTGTACAATGATGAGCTTGTTACTCGGTTTGCTAACGATATGATGCTGCACGGGAAAAAAGCCCAGTCTCTGAATATTCTTTATAAAGCGCTTGAATTAGTTGAAGAGCGTAAGAAAGATGATGAGTTGTCAGCATTGGAAATCTGGAAAAAAGCACTGCAAAACATTACACCGCTTGTTGAGGTAAAAAGTCGCAGAATTGGTGGAGCTACCTTTCAGGTGCCTATGGAAATTCGTGCCGACAGAAAAATTTCTGTATCCAATAAATGGATGATCGAAGCAACAAGAAAACGCAGTGGAAAAACCATGGCGGAAAAACTTGCTGCAGAAATCCTCGCTGCTTACAACGAAGAAGGCGGTGCAGTTAAGAAAAAAGAAGATACCCACAGAATGGCAGATGCCAACAAGGCATTCTCTCATTTCAGATTCTAAATTGATCCGAAAATGTCCCTCGAAACAACCCGAAATATTGGCATTATGGCTCACATTGACGCCGGTAAAACAACAACTACCGAGCGCGTCCTGTATTATACAGGTGTGAACTATAAGCTCGGGGAGGTTCACGACGGGGCGGCGACCATGGACTGGATGCAGCAGGAACAACAGCGTGGTATTACCATTACTTCTGCTGCTACAACCACTTACTGGAAGAAAAACGGAAGCGATTACAGAATCAATATTATCGATACCCCCGGTCATGTCGATTTTACCGTTGAGGTCGAACGTTCACTCAGGGTGCTGGATGGTGCCGTTGCTGTATTCTGTGCAGTCGGTGGGGTAGAACCTCAATCGGAAACTGTCTGGAGACAAGCTGACAGATATAGGGTGCCTCGCATTGCATTTATTAATAAGATGGACAGAGTCGGAGCAGACTTTTTTCGCGTTGTTGAACAAATTGAAGAACGCCTTAAAGCTGCTGCCATCCCCTTTCAATTGCCAATTGGTGTTGAAGATGATTTCCGGGGCGTGGTTGATCTGATTACCCAAAAGGCGTTTGTCTGGCCCCTTGATGATGATGGATTAGGTGCTGAATATGAAATAACCGACGTGCCTGATGATTTGAAAAGTGAAGTCCATGAGTGGCGCGAAAAACTTATCGAGAAGGTAGCAGAAACAGATGATCAATTGCTGGAAAAGTTTTTTGAAGACAGAGAAGCGATTTCAGTTGACCAGTTTGTAAAAAGCGCTCGCAAAGCGGTGCTGGATAGAAAAATTGTTCCTGTTCTCTGTGGATCAGCATTTAAAAACAAAGGGGTACAGCCACTGTTAAATGCCATTACGGATTATCTGCCCAGCCCAACTGATGTGGAAAACATTGAGGGTATCCATCCCAAAACTGAAGAACACATTTCGCGCAGACCGGATCTTAATGAACCGTTTGCAGCACTTTGTTTTAAAATCGCTACCGACCCGTTTGTCGGAAGGCTTGCATATTTAAGAGTATACTCCGGTTCAATTAACGCCAAAGATCAGGCGTACAATACACGGACGCAGAAACTGGAACGTCTTAACAGATTGTTTCTGATGCATGCCAACAAACAAAAAGCGCTTAGCGAAATTAAAGCCGGTGATATTTGTGCAGTGGTTGGGTTTAAGAATATTAAAACTGGTGATACCCTGTGTGCAAAAGATAAGCCCATTATTCTCGAGACAATGCAATTTCCCGAACCGGTTATTGGATTGGCTATTGAACCCGAGGTGCAGGCTGATGTGGATAAAGTGGGTGAAGCGCTGGGTAAACTGGCCGAAGAAGATCCTACATTTACGGTGAAACATGATGATCAATCCGGACAAACCGTTATCAACGGCATGGGTGAGTTACACCTGGAGATTCTGATAGACAGATTGAAACATGAGTTTAAACTCAATCTCAACAAAGGTGCACCACACGTTAATTACAAAGAACGGGTTTACGGAAGCATTGAACATCACGAGATATTTAAAAAGCAAACCGGCGGTAAAGGTAAGTTCGCTGAGATTAAAGTAGAAATTGCCGGAGTGGAGCCCGGGGAAAAAGGACTGTTTTTTGAGAATAAAATCAAAGGTGATTCCATCCCGAAAGAATTTATCCCCTCAATTGAAAAGGGATTTAAAGGAGGCATGACCAATGGTCCTGTTGCCGGTTACCCGCTGGAAGGCATTAAAGTAACACTGCTTGATGGTAGTTATCACCCTGTGGATTCAGATCCGCTGGCATTTGAAATAGCTGCCCGCCAGGCAATGAGTAAAGCAACCAAAAAAATGCAGTCACGCATGCTTGAGCCGGTTATGAAGCTCGAAGTAATTACCCCGGAAGAGTATATGGGTGATGTGGTTGCCGATTTAAATAAACGACGTGCCGATATTCAGGGTATGGGAGAACAAAGCGGAGCTCGTGTTGTGCGCGCTTTTGTCCCGCTTGCTGAGCAATTTGGCTACGTTACTGTATTACGAACATTAACTTCAGGAAGGGCAAACTCATCCATGGAATTTAGCCATTATGAGCCGATGCCCGAAGAGCTGGAGAAGAAAATATTAGAAAAAGGATTGTTGTCTTTTTAACTATTTTAAACGTTTATGGGTCAGAAAATACGAATTAAACTCAGATCGTACGATCACAATCTGCTGGACAAATCCTCAGAAAAGATCGTAAAAACAGTAAAAACTACTGGAGCTGTTGTCAGCGGACCGATTCCTCTGCCAACGCACAAACGCATCTTTACGGTGAACCGTTCAACCTTCGTGAATAAGAAAGCACGAGAACAGTTTGAACTGAATGCTCACAAGCGTTTGCTGGATATTTACAGTACAACAGCAAACACAATTGATGCGCTGATGAAGCTTGAACTTCCCAGTGGTGTAGATGTAGAAATTAAAGTGTGATAATTTAATACTTAGTAGAAATGCAAGGAATTATTGGAAAAAAACTAGGAATGACTTCCGTATTCAGTGCCGAGGGGAAAAATATCCCATGCACTGTCATTGAAGCTGGTCCTT
>CAYQMB010000032.1:0-27042 GCA_964418565.1 uncultured Bacteroidales bacterium
CACCATACAGGCAGCTATGGCACTCACGCATACGGAGGGGGGCGTATCCAGTGGGCTCCCCGCAGTAACCTTTCAGTATGGAGTGGCATAAACCAGAGCATGCGTCTGCCAAGCTTTACAGATTTGTATTACAGCGGACCATCAAACCGTGGTAATCCGGAGCTAAAACCTGAGAAAGCAAGCAATTACGAACTGGGCATATACGCAACTGCCGGCCGGCTCAGTATGCGCAACCAGGCCTTTTATCAACACGGACAAAACATGATAGACTGGGTGAAAACACCTGCAGAAGATGTTTATACCACCATGAATTACACCAGCCTCAACTCGTGGGGAAACGAATTGTCACTCACATGGCGCACGGAAGTGCAATCTGCACTTCATCCCTGGCTGAAAGATGTCCGTTTGCATTATACATGGATAAATAAATCGAAGGTGGATGGAGAGCTAACTTCTGCCTATGCTTTGGATTACCTAAAGCATCAGGCAGGCATGGTGGGCAGGCATCAATTCGGTAAAAGCAAATTCAGGCTAAACTGGCAATTGAGCATCAATGACAGAAACGGGACCTACACGTTGAACGGAACGGAACACGATTATGTCAGCTATTTACAGGTTGATGCAAGCCTGTCTTACGGGGATAAAAACCGCATGATTTTTTTCTCTGCAGACAATCTGACAAACGTCAGGCAGCGTGATTTTGGCAGCATCCGTTTACCCGGCCGGTGGGTTAGCTTTGGCATTCGCATACAGGTAGTTCCGGACAAGCACAAAGGCGATATAAAATAAATCAGCAAAAGTTTTTGCAAATTCAATATCTTTATATACTTTTGCACTCCAATCTGTTGAAGCAATTATAAAACGAAAAGAATGTACGCAATAGTAGAAATCGCAGGCCAGCAAT
Organism: uncultured Bacteroidales bacterium; assembly: GCA_964418565.1. Lineage (GTDB taxonomy): Bacteria > Bacteroidota > Bacteroidia > Bacteroidales > ML635J-15 > JAQIBY01. The sequence goes on from CAYQMB010000032.1 coordinate 905, forward strand.
TTAAAGTTGAGAACAAATCAAAATTATTTGTTCATCGACTTGATACTGAAGAAGGCAAAGCCATTGAATTTGACAAGGTTCTCCTCGTTGAAAACAATGGCAAATACAAAGTGGGCAAACCCCATGTAAAAGATGCCAGGATCAAAGCCAAAGTGGTAGCCCACCAGAAAGGTGAAAAAGTTCTTGTTTTCAAAAAGAAAAGAAGAAAAGGTTACCAGACGCTAAACGGACATCGTCAGCAGTTCACAGAATTGCAAATTGAAGATATTGTTGCATAACGTTAAAATTCTTGTATTATGGCACATAAAAAAGGAGTTGGTAGTTCAAGAAACGGTCGCGAATCGGAAAGCAAACGATTAGGTGTAAAACTTTACGGTGGTCAATTTGCCATTGCAGGTAACATCATTGTTCGTCAGCGCGGCACAAAACACTACCCTGGCAAAAATGTCAAAAAAGGAAAAGATGATACATTGTATGCTGTGAGTGATGGCATTGTTAAATTTACAAAAAAGCGCAACGATCGTTCTTACGTATCCGTTGAAGCTGCCGAAGCAAAATAAGCATTAAAATAATCACGTAAAAGTCTCCTGTTTTTTCTATTTTCGCAGAAAGAACAGGAGACTTTTTTTTAATACAGGGATTATGTTAAACATTAAAACCATACGCACTCATAAGGACTGGGTTATAGATCGGTTACAAATCAAGAATTTTGACGCTAAGCCTACGGTTGAAACACTTCTGGAAACCGATGATGCCCGAAAACAACTGCAAGCAGACAATGACAAGCTTCTGTCAGAACAGAAAAAAGTTTCAAAATCCATCGGACAGTTGTTTAAAGACGGAAAAACTGAGGAAGCAAATACTGCACGTGAAAAAACCACGGAACTAAAACAGAAAATTCAACAAAACACGCAACAACTCAAAGAGCTGGAGGAAAAGCAAACCAGGCTCTTATCGGACATACCCAACCTCCCGCACGAGAGCGTTACACCAGGGAAATCAGATGAAGATAATGTTGAAATCTCCCGGCACGGTAACCTGCAGGAGCCTAAAATCAAGCAGCCACACTGGGAAACCATCAAAGAATTTGACATCATTGATTTTGACCTGGGCAACAAAATCACAGGAGCTGGTTTTCCGGTATACAAAGGCAAAGGCGCAAAACTTCAACGTGCCTTAATCAGCTTTTTCCTTGATGAAGGTGAAAAAGCCGGTTATCAGGAGGTTTTACCTCCCCTGCTTGTCAACGAAGCCAGTGGTTTTGGCACAGGACAGCTTCCCGATAAAGACGGTCAGATGTACGAAGTCCAGGATGACAAGTATTACCTGATTCCGACAGCGGAAGTCCCGGTAACAAACATTTACAGAGATGTGATTTTAAATCCGGAAGAACTGCCTGCTAAACGCATCGCCTATTCTGCTTGCTTCCGTCGCGAAGCCGGTAGCTGGGGTTCACATGTCCGTGGCCTCAATCGTTTGCACCAGTTTGACAAGGTAGAGATTGTCCGCATCGAAGAGCCGGGAAAATCATATCATGCACTGGAAGAAATGATGAACCACGTTGGCAGCCTGCTTGAACAGCTTGATTTACCTTACCGCATTCTCAGACTTTGTGGTGGCGATCTCAGCTTTACGGCTGCCCTGACTTATGACTTTGAAGTTTTCTCTGCAGGACAAGACAGATGGCTTGAGGTCAGCTCAGTTTCAAATTTCGAAGAATATCAGGCCAATCGCCTTAAGTTGCGCTACAGAGATCCTGAAACAAACAAACCCAAAACAGCCCACACATTAAATGGCAGCGCCCTGGCTTTACCACGTATCATGGCTGCTATTATTGAAAACAATTTAACAGCCGACGGCATCGTTATACCACAGGCACTCCGTAAATACATGGGTTGTGACATCATTAAAAAATAATATCATGAAAATAAACGCATACATTAGCATTTTGATTGTAGCCATAAGCCTTTTGGCATGCAAATCTGACACAGAAAAACAAGCAATTGAGCAGATTGATGAGCTATTGCAAAAAAATGAAGCCGTCTACCGGGATTTAAACGGTGAAATTGTTGATTCGGTAAAAGCATATCACGATTCCCTGAATCAAATAAATCAGTTTTTTGAAACACATACAATCGAAAATTTTCCTGAGAATCAAAGTCTGACAAGGGCTTACCATAAAGTAACCAATGCCCGTAAAGTGCTTGGGCATTATACTGACCGGCATTTGAGTCAAATGAATGAAAAATTACAAATCTCTGAACAACAGCTCAAAAACCTGAAGCTTGACATTGAAAACGGCATTTATGAAGATAGTACCATTACGAGGTATTTAAATCAGGAGGATTCCGTTATGCAGTTTTTGCTTAAGGGTGCAAATTCTCAAATAAAAACTGCCCGTCGCTATTTAGACGCATACCCGCAGAATAAAGTTAAAATTGACAGCCTGATTACGTGGATAAAAGAAAATCAGGGCATTGATGAATGAGGAATACCATTCGACATATTGCCCTGCTTTTTATTGCATTAATGCTGTTTATACCGGCTCAACTGACAGCTCAAAGTAAAAATCAACTGGCTTTTGAGTATTACCGCAATAACGATTTTGAAAAAGCCTCCACCCTCTTTCTTGAACTATATCAGGAACGAAATAATCAGCATTACCGCAATTATTACATACAGAGCCTTGTTAAGCATGGTGATCTGGAAACGGCTGAAAATTTCATTCACAAGGAACTCCGGAAGTATCGCAATGACCTGACTCTTAAAATCGAACAGGCATATATCTGGGAGCAGCAAGGGGATAAAGAAAAAGCCGCGAAAGCTTATAATGAGATCATAGAAAAGGAAAGCCTGAGCAGTCAGTCTGTCATAAACCTGGCAAACACCTTTTTACGGAAGCGGAAATATGAGCTGGCAGAAAAGACATACAAGACCGGACAAAAAAACATCAGCAGCCAGAACTTTTATTATCAACTGGCTAACCTTTACGCCATTCAGCGTAAATATGAACCGATGGCTGAGGCATATATGAATTTGCTGGAAGTTAATCCTTCATACCTGACAAACATTCAGACACGGCTTCAAAACCTGTCTGTCAGGGATATTGACGACAGCCTCAACCCCATTCTGGAAAAAGCATTAATTCAGCGCATCCAACACAACCCTGATAATCCGGTGTTTACAGAGATGCTGATATGGCAATACGTACAAACCGGACAATACCGTGCCGCAAAAAACCAGGCCATTGCCCTTGACAAACGACGCGATGAACAGGGTAAACGATTGTACGAGCTGGGAAAACTGGCCTCAACAAACGGCAAAAAAGAGATTGCTTCTGAATGTTTTGAATACATTTATCAATTCGGACGCACATCGCCCTGGTATTTCAGCGCAAAGCTGATTGAGCTGTCTGATCGCTATAAAGAGCTCACTGAAAGCGGTAATTCTTCAAAAACCGAGCTCCGGGAATTTGAGGAAATGGTGAAGTCCACACTACGGGAAGCTCCAAGAAAAACTCATTACCAACTGGTACGTTTGCTTGCTGAGCTACAGGCATTTTATCTGAACGAAGAAGAAACCGCCCTTAAGCAACTGGACTCCCTTATAAATACAGCGCACATCAGCACGCAAGAAAAAGATGCGCTGCAATTGCTTCGCGGGGATATATACCTTATCAACGACAACCCCTGGGAAGCCAGTTTGATTTACGCAAAAACAGAACAACAAAATAAAGAAAATCCACTGGGAGCAGAAGCTAAGTTCAGAAAAGCGAAACTTGCCTATTATACCGGTCAGTTTGAATGGGCAAAAGCACAACTGGATGTTCTTAAGGCAAGCACAAGCAAACTTATTGCAAACGATGCCTTTGAGTTGAGTCTGTTTATCAAGGAAAATATTATCGAGGATAGCCTGCAGACGGCCATGAACATGTTTGCCCGTGCTGACCTCTACGAGTTCAGCCACGCCTTTGACAGCGCATTGATAACGCTCGACAGCATAGGCGAAATGTTTCCCACCAATGAACTTGCAGATGATATTTTGCTTAGGAAGGCACGCATAAAATCCAAAACTGCTGCATATCAGGAAGCCGTAGATTTGTACAATCAGGTTGTAAGCGACCATGGCTGGGGTATACTGGCTGACAATGCTTTGATAGCAATGGCCAGGCTACAGGAAAACAAACTCAATAACGAAGAGGCAGCTCTGGAGTCTTATAAACAAATCTTACTCAACCACAAGGGCAGTATTTTTGTCACCGAAGCCAGAGAAGCATTGCGACGACTTCGCGGTGATGCACCTGAAATTGATAATGGATTTAATCCAAACCCTGAGGATGAGTAATCAGGGCAAAGCCATATTATTTGCTTTGCTTTCGGTACTGTGCTGGTCAACAGTAGCGCCGGCGTTCAAATTGGCCTTAAATGAAAGCTCTGTACTTCAGGTATTAACCATCGCATCTGGTGTAGCAGCATTTTGCCTGCTGATTATTTTAGCATTCAGGGGTCAATTAAAAAACATAAAAAAGCTGACCCGAAAAGATTTACTATGGTCTTTGTTGTTTGCCACCATCAATCCCATCATTTATTACCTGGTATTGTTCACCGCTTACGACAGGTTACCCGCCCAGATTGCCCAACCTCTGAATTATACATGGCCGGTTATGCTGAGTATTCTGGCCATCCCCTTTTTAAAACAAAAGCTGCCGGCGAAAGCATTTCTGGCATTGCTTATCAGTTTTGCAGGTGTTGTGGTGATAAGCCTTCAAAATGAGTCTAACAGCGGATTGCAAACAGATCCTCTGGGGATATTTCTTGCGCTGGCAAGTTCCATTGCCTGGGCTGCATACTGGTTACTACAGTTTAAAAGCCGGCTGGATAAATCTTTGCAATTGTTTCTGAATTTCTCCATCAGTTTTGTCATGCTGCTTATTATATCAGCCGCCACAGGCCAGACGATTCCACAGGGTTCAGATGCCTGGCTTCCTGCAGTATGGACCGGCGTTTTTGAAATGGGTATTACCTTTTTCCTTTGGATGAGTGCCATGCAATACGCTGAAAAAACCCATATTGTCAGCAATCTGGCATTTTTATCTCCCTTTGTTTCTTTGTTTTTCATTAACTTAGTGCTCGATGAAAGCATTTCTGAATACACGATCATTGGCCTGACCCTTATTATTGCCGGGATATTGATCCAGAAATACCTAAGCCGAAAACCTGCATGAGCAAGCCAAAGAAAGAACATATCATCATGGGGATTGATCCGGGAACAACCATCATGGGTTATTCTGTCATAGCCTGTACAGGCAAAAAAATAAGCATGCTGAGCCTGGGTGTGATTGATTTAACGGGTTATTCTGATCACTATCTTAAAATCAAGCATATTTTTGAGCGCACGCAGAGTCTGATTGATCAGTACCATCCGGATGATCTTGCCATTGAAGCTCCGTTTTATGGAAAAAACGTGCAATCCATGTTAAAACTGGGGCGCGCACAGGGTGCAGCCATTTCTGCAGCGCTTTCTCGGTCTATGCCGATATTTGAATACGCCCCGAAAAAAATCAAAATGTCAATCACCGGCAATGGCAATGCACAAAAGGAACAGGTTGCGGACATGCTGCAGCGGATGCTGGGCTATAAAAACCCACCTAAGCATCTTGATGCCACGGATGCCCTTGGTGCTGCAATGTGCCATCATTATCAGATGCAAAATCCTCTTCAGGGGAAAGGAACAAACTCCTGGAAAGCCTTTATACGCAAAAATCCGGGCAAAGTAACAGGCCTTTAGCATACCGGTCACTCAAGCACGGGATTCAGCTTCCCTAGCTGCATCTTGAATCATCATCAGAACCAATTTTTATAAACATTAACCTCAAGGTGCTGTTAACCTTCCAAATGACTAAAAACGACATTATATGCAAACACTAATTGGAAGAAAAGCACCTGAATTTAAAGCGAAAGCTGTTGTTGACGGAGGTACCATTGTCAACGACTTTTCACTAAGTCAGTATAAAAACAAAAAACATGTAATCATTTTCTTTTACCCGGCGGATTTTACATTTGTCTGCCCGACAGAACTCATTGCGTTTCAGAACAAACTTGCTGAATTTGAAAAACGAAATGTGCAGGTAGTAGGCTGCTCAGTAGATTCTGAGTTTTCTCACTGGAAGTGGCTACAGACCTCAAAAGATGATGGTGGTATTGAAGGGGTTCAATACCCGATTGTATCGGATTTATCCAAAACCATTTCCGGGAATTTTGGAGTCCTTGCCGGATATTATGAAAGCGATGAAGACGGCAACCTGTCTTTCGAGGGAAATCCTCAGGCTTACCGTGGTTTGTTTTTGATTGATAAATCAGGCATTGTACGCCATATGCTCATAAACGATATGCCTTTAGGGCGAAGCGTTAATGAAGCCCTTAGAATGGTTGATGCGCTTCAGTTTTACGAAGAAAACGGAGAAGTTTGTCCGGCAGACTGGAAACAGGGAGAAGACAGCCTTAAGGAAGATCAGGGATCCATTGCCGAGTACCTAAGCAATCACTAAGAAAACCTCTATAAAAATCATCAGTCCGGTTTTTTTCGGCCTTTTTTGTACTGATTTTTGACATGTTTTATAAAACATCCACCACCATCAATCCGCAGATGCCCCTGAAGTACTGATTTAGTAAGGGATAAGCTCACTTTTCAATATTCAAAAAAAAATAAATAAAACTGCATCGTATTATTGGAAAGTCCTTAATTTTGTCAGTATAAATCGTTTTTTAACAAACACGTTATACTGTCATGAGTAAGAACGGAAAAGTAATTCAACGCGAAGAGGTGGTAGTAAAGTTTGCCGGAGACTCCGGTGACGGCATGCAGCTAACCGGCAGCCAGTTTTCAGACGCTTCTGCTTCTTTGGGTAATGATCTGTCGACCTTTCCTGATTTCCCGTCAGAAATCAGAGCGCCACAAGGCACCCTGGCCGGTGTATCCGGATTCCAGGTACGTATAGGCAAAAAAGACATTGAAACACCCGGAGATCTGGCTGATGTCCTGGTAGCAATGAATCCTGCAGCCCTTAAATCCAATTTGAAATGGGTTAAAAACGGGGCAACCCTCATTATCGATATAGACAATTTCGATAATAAGCATTACAAAAAAGCAGGTTTTGTTGAAGACCCGCTTGGAGATGGCTCGCTTGAGGGCTACAATGTTATCAAAGCCCCGATCACCCAACTGACAAGAGCAACAGTCAGGGAACTAAACATTGGTCTGGACAACAAAACCGCTGACAAAACCAAGAATCAGTTTGTGGTGGGAATTTTATTCTGGTTGTTTAACCGTAACCTGGAAAACGGTGAAGAGTTTCTTCGGAAGAAATTCGCCAAAAAACCCAAGTTGGTTGATGCCAATATTGCGGTGTTAAGAGGGGGCTATCATTATGCCGAAACGGTAGAAGCCTTGTCAACTACCTTCCAGATTAATCCAACGGATGACCGCAATGGCACATTCCGTCAGATTACAGGCAACCTTGCAACAAGCTGGGGTTTGATAGCCGGAGCTGAAAAAGCGAAAAAGCCTCTGTTTTTAGGTTCTTACCCCATTACTCCTGCATCGGAAATTCTACAGGAATTATCCAATCGCAAGGACATGGGTGTTAAAACCTTTCAGGCAGAAGATGAAATTGCCGGTGTCATGACTGCAATTGGCGCCAGTTTTACAGGCAGCCTTGGTGCAACAAGTACTTCCGGCCCTGGTTTGGCTCTTAAATCCGAGGCTCTTGGCCTTGCTGTCATTACAGAGCTTCCCCTTGTGGTTGTAAATGTTCAGCGTGGGGGACCCTCCACAGGGCTACCTACAAAACCCGAACAATCTGACCTGCTCCAGGCCTTATATGGCCGGAATGGTGAAAGTCCTATGCCTGTCATAGCAGCAACATCACCCGGCAACTGCTTTCACTATGCATATGAAGCCTGCCGCATTGCTGTAGAACACATGACACCTGTCATCCTTCTTACAGATGGTTACCTTGCCAATGGTACTGAGCTATGGCAAATTCCAGATATGGATGAGCTGGAAGACATACAGGTGCCCACTGTTAAAGATAATGATCCCGATTATGAACCGTACCTCAGGGATCCTGAAAAATTAAACCGCTACTGGGCTACTCCCGGCCAAAAAGGGTTAAGACACCGTGTTGGCGGCCTGGAGAAAGCCGATGTAAGCGGTGAAGTTTCTCACGATCCGTATAATCACCAGCGAATGACTGATCTGCGTCAGGAAAAAGTGCGCAAAATTGCCAAATACATTCCCGAACAGGAAGTTATTGGTAACCCTGAAGGCGGAGACCTTCTTGTTGTTGGATGGGGAGGCACGTATGGTGCACTTCATTCAGCTGTAAAAGAGCTAAGAGAGCAGGGAAAAGATGTCAGCCTGGCACAATTCAATTACATTTCCCCTCTACCTGAAAATACAGAGGAGATCTTCAGTAAATTTAAAAAGATCATTGTATGTGAAATCAACATGGGACAATTTGCCCATTACCTGAGATCACATCTGCCTCAATTCACCTACTTACAACACAACAAAGTTCAGGGGTTACCATTCTATATTTCTGAACTAAAAGAAAAATTTCTTGAAATTCTGGAGGGCTAATTATTATGGAAAATAAAGAAAAACTCACAAAAAAAGATTTTGTTGTTGACGCACCTGTAAAATGGTGTGCCGGCTGTGGAGCCTACAGTATCTTATCCTCCATCCAAAATGCACTACCTGAAACCGGCAAAAAGCTGGAAGATATTGTCTTTGTATCCGGTATCGGATGTTCTTCCCGCTTTCCATACTATATGGAAACATACGGCTTTCATGGACTTCATGGACGAGCCTCGGCACTGGCATCCGGCATGAAAGCAGCAAACCCCAATTTGTCTATCTGGCAAATCACAGGTGATGGTGACTCCATGGCCATTGGTGGCAACCATTTTATCCACATGATCCGGAGAAACCTTGATCTTAACGTATTGATCTTTAACAATAAGATATACGGCCTGACCAAAGGACAGTATTCTCCAACCACACCGCGTGGATCGGTAACAAAAACCTCCCCCCATGGCACCATAGAAAATCCGTTTAATCCCGGAGAGTTAGCTATGGGTGCGCAGGGAACTTTTTTCGCAAGGTTGCTTGATAAAGAGCCGAAAATGATGAAAAATGTCTTCATTGAAGCTGAAAAGCACAACGGAACATCTGTGATGGAGATTCTGCAAAACTGCGTTATTTTCGCAAATGATGTTCATGAAAGCATTGCAGGAAAAGAAGTTCGCGCAGACCGTACGATTTACCTGGAACACGGAAAACCAATGATTTTCGGTAAAGAAAAAGAAAAAGGTCTGATCATACGGGATGGTAAACTTGCTGTGGTAAAAATCGGAGAAAACGGCATCAGCGAAGATGATATCCTCGTGCATGATTCACACAACTCTGATCCCAGCGTGCATTACATGCTAAGCAGAATGAATTACCCTGATTATCCGGTAGCACTTGGAATTATTCGCTCCGTTGAAGAACATGCTACCTATGATGACATGTTACAACAACAGGTTGACCATGAAAAGAAAAACAGCGAGTTTAAAAATGTAAATGAACTGTTACGATCAGGCAAGACCTTTAAAATTAACGAATAAACAGGTTTATCCTGGAAAAGCTGCTTCTTATGAGGCAGCTTTTTTTTATTAGAATCCACCGGTCCTGACTTTTTTACTATTTTCGTTTAAAATCAAAAATGGATTTATGAAATGCCGTTTCTTACTATTTCTTTTTGCCCTTGCTTTGGTTTTGTTTTCAGCATGCAACTCAGCTGAGACCAAAGCTGAAAAGATGTTTAGGCGTCAAAAAGTTCTGTTGGAAATGCAACAAAAGGCAGCTAAAGATTCGGTATTAAGCGATGGTGAAATTGAAAAAATGGTTCAGGCTTACCGTGAAAACCTAAGGTTTAACAACAAGCTCATCAGAGAACACCGCAAGGACTCAACCTATATGAATACCTATCTGGATGAACTCAAACAGTTGAGCACTCCTTACGAAGAAGAAGTCAGGGAGTCGAATGAACACATAAGGAACTGCAATGGGTTTGAAAAATTCAGAACCCAACTGATGGAACTATACAATACCAATAAATAACTGATTATGATCCCACTGAATTTAAAGCAAAATCAAATCGCATTTATTATCATATTATGCTTCATGCTGGGAATTACAGGATCATGCAAGGGCCCTGAACGTGAAGCCAAAGAAATTTTACAACTGGCATCAGAGCTGGTAAAAGACCAAAACAAGGCCATGGAGGATTCGGTTTTTTCAGATGGTGAGATTACGGGCTTGAAGAAACAACGAAAACAGATTGCAGAAAAGGTGGAACAATCAGATCAAAATCTTACAGAAAATAAGCGAATAGTGTTTTGCGAAACCATTCAGGAGGGCCGTTACGACTTGACAAAAACATGGCAAAAGTCAAATTACAATCTTTTTTACATCCACAATGCAAACGATTACATTACCAACAGCCAAAACTTTGATTTTACATTTACAGGCTGTGATGCGTGGAAAGAGCTCTCTACCCATATATTTATGCACTCAATACAAGCCACTGCACAAAAAGCCATGGCTGAACAGTATATTCTTGCACGTAAACAAATAGAAGCCGCAAAGGACAATCACATCTCAGACGATGAAATTCAGACAATTATTCAGGCATTTAAAAACAGTATGAAAACATACCAAGAGATTCATGATGAGCTTTCCGAAAATGAGGAGCTCATGAATTCCTTCGAAAAAGAAATCAACCAACTTAGCAAACGCTATAAAAAGATGAATTCCGGCCAGGCTTCTCAGCTTGAAAACTGCGATAATTACGAAAAATTAAGCAAGGCCATGTTCGAAGCTATGTACAGCAAAGAGTAAAGAGCTGAATCGATCTTCAATTACCCGATATTAGCACAAAATTTACAGGACTTGTATCGCCATGCCATTCGGCATATCCTTCAGGCATTCTTTTTTTCCTCAAATGCCTTATCACACGATCCTCCTGATACTTACGACAGCATTAAACATTTGTGGTATACGTTTGTTTGTTTTCTAAATTAGAATCATTCTAAACTGAAAACGCTATGAAACACATGAAATTATTATTAATACCGATTTTAGCACTTGGTGTGATGGCTTGTCAGAATAATGACCAAGCGAAAACAACCACACCGGAAACCAGTCAGGAGAAAGAAATTGTAACAGACTTAAGGGCTGATGATGTTCCGTCATCTGCATACAATTTTAAAGATTTACCGTATGCAGCAGATGCACTGCAGCCACATATTGATGCCCACATTATGGAGTTGCATTATGGCAAGCATCACAAGGGCTATTATAAGAAATTTTTAAATGCACTGGAAGGCACCCCGGTCAAAGGAAAGTCTCTAACCTACATACTTTCCAATATTGACAAGTATGATGCAGGTGTCAGAAACAACGCAGGTGGATATTACAATCACTGGGTTTACTGGGATAACATGTCAACAGAAGGTGGTGGTAAACCCGGCAAAATTCTCAGGGATGAAATCACTTCGGCATTTGGGACCTGGGACAATTTTGTCAGCGAATTCAACGATGCTGCCGGCTCACAGTTCGGAAGCGGATGGGCATGGCTCATCTTAACGAAAGAAGGCGAACTTGAAATCACCAACACTCCCAATCAGGACAATCCTTTGATGAGCATAACTGACATGCAGGGTTATCCCCTCCTGGCAATTGATGTATGGGAGCACGCCTATTACCTGCAGTACGAAAACAAACGAACGGATTATATCAAGGCATTTTGGAACGTTATAGACTGGGAAGAAGTTGGTCGGCGTTATCAGATGGCAAAAGAAGGGCATTATTATATGCCGTAAACAGGAGAAAACAACAATTGTTAAACCAAAAATTCAATAATAACTATGTTAAAAAATAAAATTAACGATTTAGTATTTCCCGAACTGGGATATGATTTTAATGCACTTGAACCCCATATTGATGCACAAACCATGGAATTGCATTACACCAGGCATCACAAAGGGTATTACACCAAATTACAGAATGCAGTAGAGAACAGTGATGTTGCAGAAAAGAGCTTAATTGAAGCTTTCAACAACATCAGCATCTACCCTGCCGGTGTCAGAAACAACGGTGGAGGTCACTATAATCACTCTTTATTCTGGAGCATAATGAGCCCGGATGGTGGTGGTAAACCGTCAGGGAAACTGATGGATGCTATTGAATCCGCTTTTGGTTCATTTGATTCCTTTAAAGAAAAATTTGAAACAGCGGCCAAAGGGCGATTTGGTTCCGGATGGGCCTGGCTTGTAGTAAAAGACAACAAGCAACTGGCAGTTACCGACACACCAAATCAGGACAACCCTCTGATGGATGTTGTAGACACCAAAGGCATGCCGATATTAGGGCTGGATGTCTGGGAACACGCATATTATCTGAAGTACCAGAACCGTCGTCCGGATTACATTTCGGCCTTTTGGAATGTGGTTGACTGGGACGAAGTATCCAGACGGTATGAAGCAGCGATGTGACGAAGCGGCTACAGCATACATACAAGTATTCACTAAGTGAATCAAAAGCCTGCGAGTTAAAAACTCGCAGGCTTTTTTTGCAAAACCAAAACAAGCCATGTTTTGGAAAAATATGGATACATAGCTTTTTTAGTAAATTACCGTTACAATTCCGCTTTTGGGATCAGTACCATTGTTAAGGTTTATGAGATAGACATATGATCCTGCAGGTACAAATTTACCTTCTGTTGTTTTACCATCCCACGGCTCATCGCCCGGAGATGCCTGATAAAGCTTTTGCCCCCAACGATTGTATATGCTAAGGATATAACTATTGAAGATATCCAGATTTTCGATAATCCAGATATCATTATTGCCGTCACCATTTGGCGTAAATGCATTAGGAATTCTAAGGCATTCTACAGGATTATCAATAAGCGTTACGGTTTCAAGCTCTTTTTTACAGCCATTTGCATCGGTCAGGACAAAATCATAATGGCCTTCTTCAAGCATATCAAAGATTGGATAAGATATGCTTCCTGTTCCCAGGCGATACAAGTATGGAGACGTCCCGCCACTTGCCATTATCTCAACAGAACCATCATTATTACCAATGCAGGAAGGATGTGTCAATGCAACTCCGGCCTGCAGTGGCAAAGGCTCTGCAATAAAAAAACTGGTATCAACAGGACAACCATTAGCATCCGTCATGTGTAGTGAATATTTTCCTGCATCAAGGTTTTGTGCATTGGCACCTGTTTCAGCCAGCATATTATCGTTGTACCACTGATAATTATAAGGAACAGTACCTCCCGAGACAAGTGCTGATACGGATCCATCAGCAGAACCATGACACAGCACATTCGAAATCTGCAATTCCAAATTGAGAGGCTGGTCAGGAGAATGAACAAAAGCGCTATCCTCTACAGAACATCCATTATCATCAACGGCTGTAACGTTGTAATATCCTGCACTCAGACCACTCAGCTGGCTAGCGTGAATTCCATTTTCCCAGGTATAGGTAATTGGGTCAGTACCACCTGAAACACTGGCTGTTATATGCCCATCACTACCATTGTAACAATTTACATCATCAATATTGAAAGAAAGCATTACAGGATCCGGAACCGTAACGACAACATCATCACTTGCTGTACATCCATTGGTATGGTCGGTAACCAAAATCTGATAGGCTCCGGGCGCATCAACAAGAGGGCTTAGTGTAGTTTCACCTGAAACAATATTGCCGTTTATGGTATTCCATTGATATGAAAAATCCATTCCTGAAGAAGAAAAACTACCATCAAGTGTGACAGATGACATGCCACAGGCAATTTGCGTATCATCACCGGCTGATGCTACAGGAGGCATAGTGTTTTCAGCTACATTAACCTGATCTGTAGCAGTGCACCCATTTGAAACATCGGTTACAACAATAGCGTATGTTCCTGCGTCATTTACAAGCGGATTAAGCTGGTCTGAATTACTTATAATGTTGCCATCCATAGAGCTCCACTGATAGGAAAATTGAGATCCAGAAGAGGAGCCTGTTCCATCCAAAGAAACTTCAGTAACGGAACAGGTTAACTCCTTTTCTGTACCTGCGTTAGCTATTGGTGCTATGAAATTTTCGCTAACATTTACAAGATCATTAGCTGTGCATCCGTTTGTTGTGTTTTCTATCGTTATTGTATAGCTACCTTGCTGATTTATCAATGGATACAGGCTTGCAGCCCCATTTACAATACTACCATCCGGTGTGGTCCACAAAATGGAGTATTCCGTTCCGGAATCTGAGGCACTACCATCCAGGTTTAAACTGGTCAATGCACAGGTCAATTCCTGATCCGGTCCAGCTGATGCAGAGGGAACTGTTGTATTTTCTGTTACAGAAACCTGATCACTTGCTGAGCAACCATTGACTGAGTTCAACACTTCAATTGAATACGTTCCGGCAGCATTGACAACCGGGTTCTCAGAAGTATTTCCGGAAAGAATATTCCCGTCCGTGCTCGTCCAGTTGTACGAAATATCAGAACCAGAGGAAGATGCAGAACCATCCAGGGTAACTATTGGATCATCACATGTGATTTGCATGTCAGAACCTGCAGAAGCCACAGGCAGGCTTGTGTATTCAGCAACCAAAAGGCTGGCTGAAGCCGTACATCCATTGTTGCTGTTTGTTACTTCCAATTGATAAGTACCGCCCTGATTTACAAGCGGATTTAAACTATTTGCACCAGACACAATATTACCATCAGGTGTGGTCCAAAGGTAATTAAACTGGACGCCGGAGGACGTCCCACTACCGTCAAGACCTACCTGGGGTTGTGCACAGGTAATATCCTGGTCAACAGCAACGGAAACTGTAGGGGATGAAATATCTGTAGTAACAGTGGTTTGTGAAGTTGCAGTGCAACCATTGTTGAGATTTGTTACTGTAAGGCTGTAAGTTCCAGCCTGATTGACCGTTGAGATGGGATTTGAGAAACCAGATAGGATATTCCCGTCTGCTGTTGACCATAAGTACTCAATATTCAGACCTGAAGATGAGGATGATCCATCCAAGTCAACTTCAGGATTAGTGCAATTAATTTCAGCGACCGGCCCTGCATCAGCGATGGGTGCTATGACATCCTCGCTCACACTAACCTGATCTTGTGCCGTACAACCGTTGTTGCTATCACTCACTGTAATATTATAGGTTCCGGGCGCATTAACCAATGGGGTGTTTGTATTGTTTCCACTCACAATATTACCCCCGGATGTACTCCAGCTGTAGCTGATTCCTTCACCAGATGAAGAACCAGTTCCATCAAGATTCAATGAGGTAACATCACATGTCAATGTCTGATCTGAGCCTGCATTTGCAAGTGGAGCTGTATCATCCATGCTCACCGATACCTGATCCTGAGCGGTACAACCATTGTTGGTATCCGTTACTGTAATGGTATATATTCCTGCGGCATTTACTTCCGGGGTTGTTGAATTGTTTCCATTTAATATATTTCCACCTGTCGTACTCCAACTGTATGTAATTCCGACCCACGAAGAAGAGGATGATCCATCAAGGTTAAGTGATGTAGTACTACAGGTCAGTACCTGATCCGCCCCGGCATCAGCATTGGGCGCATTTAAATCCTCATTCACGCTTACCTGATCCTGAGCTGTACAACCATTGTTGGTATCCGTTACTGTAATAGTATAGTTACCTGCAGCATTTACTTCCGGAATGATTGTATTTATACCGCTGATAATATTTCCTCCTGACGTACTCCAGCTATACGTAAAATTAACGCCTGAGGAAGAAGCTGTTCCATCAAGATTGATGCTCGCTGTATTACAAAACAAGGTTTGATCAGCACCAGCATCAGCAGTTGGAGCTGATAAATCTTCGGTGATACTAATGTTATCCGTTGATGTACATCCATTGGAACCTGTAACGGTTACTGTATAGGTTCCGGCTGAAGCAAAGCTATTGGCTGCAGTAGTAAGCCCTCCACTCCAATCGTAAGTACCACCTCCGGTTGCTGTTACATCTATTTGTGGAACATTGCAATCAATCACTGTGGTACCGGTATTGTTGGTTATACCTGCAGTTGGTACGACAACATCTTCGGTCACATTGACCTGATCGTCAGCAGTACAACCATTGTTCGTATCTGTTACGGTGATGATATATGTTCCAGCGGCATTAACTTCCGGACTTGTTGAGTTGGTTCCATTCATAATGTTCCCATCTGCTGTCCCCCAGGTGTAGGTGATGTCAGCTCCCGAAGCAGAAGCCGATCCATCAAGGTTTACTGATGTTGTAGCACATGTCAGAATTTGATCTGAACCAGCATCGGCTGTTGGTAAAGCTGAATCCTGATTAACAACGACATCATCTGTATCTGTACATCCCTCCGGAGAAGTTATTGTCAGCGTATAAGTACCTGCGGTATTTACGTCAGGATTTGCTGTATTGGCACCAGAAACAATACCTGGTCCTGTCCAGTTGTAGCTGATTCCTGCACCTGTTGAAGCTAATCCGTCCAGTGAAACTGTTGGGCTACCACAAGTCAGGGTTTGATCAACTCCGGCATCTGCAACAATTTCCGGATAAAAAGTAAACTCGATTACATCACCAATATCCCAACACCCATCGCCATCCACATCATACCCTTGGGCTGCATCACATGGAGACGTGTTACAAATGTCATCAAATGTTATGGGTGCCAGGTAGAATGTCCCGGTAGGAAATCCCGAACCATCATTCACATCACCTGTATTCTGATTGTAATCAAATCCCAAAAAGCCGGCATTTGTTTCCGGAGATGTCAAATCTGTGGGGGATGACGACCAGAGAACATACCCTAAACCATTCGGATCTGAACTTGCAGGATCAGGCAATACATAATCATTATTTGTATTAAAATCGATTTGATCACCCCAGCATACATCGTATTGATTGGATGTATCGGTTACATCAACACCATTTATAAGTACTGAGAGTGTTCCTGTACTTGCCGGGCATAACACCGGTGGGTAATAAAATGATTCACAGTGATCATCGAGCTGACATTCTGCTGGCACGGTAAAGCTGATTTCCAGAATGTAAGTTGTATTTGGAGCAAGGTTGTTCCATTCGGGATTATAGAAGGTAATTCCAGCATTAGGGTTGATTGCATCGGGTGCAATAGCTGTTGCAGGATCGCACGGGTCAGAAGGATAGAGCAATGCAGATTTTGTCACATCACAAGTCACACCAACCAGTTGGGTTGTACCAACAGAAGTAATGAGACCAAGTGTTCCATCGGCACCTGTTGTTACGGTATGATAGCTGACATAGGTTGAATCGGTTGCTGGATCGGTTAAGGTATTCATTGCAGAGCAATGGTTTCCTGATTGATTAGCTTCTGTTGCATCAGCGTATGGTCCGGCGATGTCACAATCAGGAGTAGCACAAGTACCACATGGTTCCGGACCACAACCTGAAGGATCGACGGTAATAGTCATAATTGAATCACATGAAGACACACCATCGCTGATGGTTGCTCTGTAGCTTTTTGTGACAGCAGGGGTAACATCCACACTTAAGGGTATAGTCGCTGAAGATGCAATGATGCTACCTGTTGAAAGATCTTCAATTTCCACAAGGCTGGTTGGATTTGGCGTAGCGATAATGATGTTATCAAGTCCCCAGTTATCTGTACCAGAGCTGGTAACTTTGGCCTGCACCCAACGGAACTTTGTACTGGTAGTATGGGCTGCAGGTGGTATCGGGTATGTCATTTTTGTCCATCGTTTGACATAATCGCCGCAACCAGTAAGGCCTGCTTCTGAACCAAAGCTACCTTCAGTACCGTTGGGATAAATGTACTTAAATGTTGTCCATGAAGTACCTCCATCGATGGAATATTGCAGATACACCCCTTCAAATGTTCCACCTCCCTGATCCGGGGACTCACATGGTGATGCGTTACCATTGTTTTGCGCTTGCCTGTATTCAAAACTTATGGAACCTCCATTGGACACATCCATAGCATTGGTTTTCAGTTCTCTTGGTCCGGGAGCATTTTGCATCCACAGGTATTGGGTTCCATCCGGAGATGGCACGCATGACGTGCTAGTAATGGTGGCAGAAGCTGTTGCCTCCCAACCGGTACCTATGGTTCCATCATTAAAATCATTATTTATTGGTGCACTGACAACGTTTCCGGATGCCTCAAGTGTCACTGTTTCTCCGGGACAAATGGTAGTATCTGGATTGAAATCCACAAGGCAACCCGGTTGATCGAGAGGTGTATAAGTGGTAATATCAGCTTCCCAGCCCGGATAAGTGGCGTTTTCGTTATTTTCAAAATAAAACGTAAGACAACCTGATGCATTGGTAGCTGCAAATATGGTAGGGGAGCCAATCATTGGAAAGCTGCTGTATGCTTCAACACCCATTCCATATGGAGTTATCCCAGTATTGTATTCTTCGGAATAATCACCCATCAGCTTACCAATATCGTTTCCGGTAGCGGATGTTCCATCATAGATGTAAAGGGGGTCTTCCTCAGCACCAGTCCAACCATCGTACCACATGGTTTTATAATAAGTAAAGTCTACTGCTACTTTTTCATCCGGATTATCCGGACAAATTGTAATGGTATAGCTTGTATTTCCATCATCGCCGGTTGGGCCACCAGCATCGTAAAAATGATCGCCGGAACTAACATAGACTGTACCTCCGTCGCTAATGAGAATATCTTGTTGTGCATGCAGGCTATCTGCATGGTTAATCATGACAAACAGACTAACAATAAAGATTATTTTACGTGTAATATTCTTCATGAGCTCACCTCCTGAGTATTATTTTTTTCTGTTCGCTGATGTGCTTTCCAGTAAGAGAAATGATCAGCATTTGACTTCCGTGGCTGTATTTGCAAAGGTTTTCAACCTGATATCTGATTCCTTTCGCAATGTTTTTTTGCATTAATCGTCTTCCTGTTGAATCGTACAGTGAAAGTGTCACATTACCGCTGTTTTCATTCAGATGAATTTCAAGTTTCGATTCTGAGGGATACCATTTCATGCTGGATGATTGATTCATATCGTCGTAATAAACATGCACCGGATACGTATTGCTGAGTGATCCATCAAAATCAACCTGTTTGATACGGTAATAATTATCTCCATCCAATGGCTTGTTATCGTATTTCAGGTATTCATGCATTTCAACAGAATTGCCAGCACCATCTATCCTCATCAGGTCGTTAAAGGTGTATCCGTCGGAAGACCGCTGTACGACAAAAAAATCGTTATTTGTTTCGGAAGCAGTAATCCAGTTAATTCTTACACGATGCTTGTCTTTCCTGCAATTAAATTCAAGTAACTCAACCGGCAAAGAACAGTCGTTGACTGTTACGGTAACCACATCGGAAGCATTTGAGCAAGGGCCATCCACTGAAACCTGATAATTGGTGGTTTCGGTGGGACTCAGATCACTGAGTGTCTGTCCTGTAGCACTACCGCCTCCTCCTTCAGACCATGTCCATTCAAAAGTCTGGCTACCACCGGCAGCATCTGCAGACAAATCCACAAGATCACCTTCACATATTGTCTGGTCAGTTCCGGCATCTACGGTTATCAGTTCTGACGCATTGGGTGCATTTATCTCGTAATCGCAAATTGCCCCCGCATTACCATCTACCATAATGTAATAGGTTTCACCTACAGTCAGGCTGCTTGCTGTAACGGTAAAGGTTCCGTTGTGCTCACCATCTGACCAGGAACAATCCGATTTGCGCGTAAAGGAAGAACCATCGTAATCAAAAACAGCTACCTGAATGCCATCACCAGAACTGCATGTAGTGACCTCGAAATTAAAATCTACGCTGGTAGCACCAGCCTCAAATTTCAGCCATGCATTGTTTTCTATGGTACCCCCAAAAAGTGTCGGGCAAGTACCACCTGCACCATCCAGGTCGCCTGGCAAATCTTCGCCTTGCTCCACCCTGGTGCGCCCGTAATAGCCATTAAAGTTGCAAACATATTCAGCTCCACCAAACAAATCAGACATGTCGGGATTGGAATTTTGGGAAATTCTCTCAACCACTGAAATATCAGCCGACCAGCCATCTGCAGTTGTACTGCCATCAGAAACAAAGCGGAAAGTAATGCTGCTTTTGGGTGAGAGGAAATCGAAAGAAGGTCCTCCCCCGAAATAATCAAGATAGTCTGACGAGGAGCTGCCAGACACCGACACCATTAATGGATCCGATGTGGAAGGTCCATTGTATATCTCAAGGTAATCACTCTGATCAATTTCTCCATTGGTAAAATCGAACCTGAGTAATTTATCATCGGGAGCTTCGAAGGTAATGGTATAATCTTCGTTATTGTCATAATCATCAAAACTTCCTTCCTGACTGTGTGTAAAGGTCCCGCTTGATGTGATGATGTGCGCACCATCAAACAAATCGATTTCATATACGGAGGTATTGTCAGTACTTACCACAACCCGGCTTTCCTCCATGTTGTAGCAATTTGATGCCGAATTAAATGTGTAGGCCGAGAATACATATTCAGTGCCCGGAGCCAGAGCCGTAACGGTAAATGACGTACCGGTACCATTGTACAAGACAAAATTTCCCGAACCAATTTCATCACCCTGCCCAAAAGCTGTATTGGAGCTATAGGATACTCCCATGAGTGGATCAACATGCCCACTGTCAGACCTGCGTCCGGTTATCAGGGTTTGATCGCCATTACCATTGGTCCATGAGAGATCCAGGGTACTGTATGCAACATTATTGCCGGCAAAAGATGAGGGGCTTGTCGTTGGTGACGTACAATAGGTTGATACAAAGGCTTCATCCGGATTGTAACAGGGACAGGCTGAGCTATACGTGTATACTGTAAAATCATAATCTGTACCTGAAGTCAGGCCTGAGACAGAGACGGTTGTACCGGTACCGTCATATACTACATAGTTTTCACTACCGGTTTCAGTTTCATCGCCTGAGGTAAAAACGGTGGAAGCTGAATAGCTTGTTTCATTCTGCGGATCAACTAGTGCGTTTGCTGTTTCTTTTGCCACCACTAAAACTTTATCACCGTTTCCGTTAGTCCATGATAAATCCAGGCTGGTGCCAGTGTTGTTTGAAATGCTTACAGCAGATGCGGGCGTTGAAGGAAGGGCTGTTCCTTTAACTTTAACATTATCATGGCGGTAATTCGGGGTACTGCTGCTTCCCCAGTGTTCGACTTTGACTTGTACAGAATCACCGGAGATACCTGTAGCTGAAAAGGTTTCAAAATCCTCAGTTCCATCGCTGCCTTCTTTCACGCCAAAGGATGTCCATGAAGACCAGACGCCTCCGTCATGTGAGCGATAAAGTGCTTTGCAACCACTAGAGCTGTTGCTGTATGCTCTGCCTAAATCTGTATAAACCGATACATCCTGACATTGGATGTTAATTGCCGGAGAGAACCATACAACCGGGGTAGCAGATGACGCATCTGTATCTTCTGACTCTAAGTATCCATTTGTTACCTTAAACCAGTCGCCTGAAGAAAACGACCCATTGGCAACATCCATGGTCCAATTACTTATTCCGGTAGTATCCAGGGTAGTACCATCCTGTCCTTTACCACTGTTTTGGGTAAAATCTTCACTGTACAAGGTGGTTTGAGCAGAAGCTGATAGGGCAACTGTTGTCAGAAAGGTCAGGTATGTGAAGAAATAATACAAAATTTTTGTGTTAATACGCATACGACTTAAGATTTCAGGTTTTGCTGATGTAAATGTAAGGGGTGTATTAACACAATCTTAATGAGAGGGATAAGCAGCATCCATAAGGGATAAAATCACAGATGTGGGACAAATGGCAAACTTAATGGGATGAATTGTTGTGCGGAAAAACAGGCCCCCAGAAGGACATTAATCAGACAGCCAGTTTCTGATTTTCTGCAAAATTTCTTTTGGGAACCTTCTTGACACCGGGATTTCAATATCTGTTTCCAGAAAATGCAACTTATACCCCTGGGCATTTCCTGTAAGGGAGCTTACTTTCAGAATATTTACAATGTAAGAGCGGTGACATCTGACCACATTTTCAAAACCGGAAGTCTGTTTTTCCATATAGGTAAGGGATCCCCGCAGGAGTGTTTTTTTCAGGTTTCCATTTTCAAGATATACCACAGCCGAGTAATTGTCGCTGGCTTCAAGATACAGCAGACAATCCATACAGATATCCAACTTATCCTTATTATTCTCAGCCACAAAAACGATGTGTTGCTTATCATCCGGGCTGTCAAGTTTGCTGATTTTTTCGGAAACATCTTTTGCCATTCGCAGACGTTTAGACATCAAAACACGCTCTGCAATGAGGATGGCAAGAAAAATTGGTAACACAGCGATGGAAAACACATTCAGCAAGCTGACAAAATATTGATTAAGAGAAAATGCAAATGACTGGTTTTTAATAAAAAGCAATATGGCTGCCAGCAGAAGAAGGCTTACAAACGTTATTACAGAAATTAACAGTACGTATCTAAACCTGCTGGTAATCCTGCGAAGGTTAGCAAGGGCGAAAATCATGGCAATAACAAGGGTTATCAGCAGGAAGTACCGGTTTCTTTTCTCTTTTTGGGCTTGCCTTTTCAGCAATTCTTCTTTTTCCTGGAGAAAGGCTATTTCTCTCTCCTTTTCTTCCACCTTGTACTGGGTTTTAATTTCAGCAATTTTTGAAGCCATCTCCACACTGCTGAGACTATCATTCAGAACAATGTATTGACGCTGATACGAAAATGCATTTTCAAATCTCCCTTTTTTGCTGTACAAATCAGCAAGTTGAAAATACCCCTCACGCATTTCGTTTTTAAAATTCACCTTATCAGCGTAGCGAATGCTTTTGCGGATATCCTGAATTGCTGCCTGAATGTTATTTTGCTCTTTATGCAACTTTCCTCTTTCCAGCAAGCAGATGGCAATACCGGCAAAATCATCAGTTTCTTTTGCCAGCTCAAGGGCTTTGTTAAGATATAATTTTGCATTCTCATAATTGCCACGCTTGATATCCACCCCTGCCAGACCATAATACGCATAATAGATTCCCTCCTGATTACCAATTTCCTGTTCGGTAAGTAAAGAATTGTAATAATAAGCGTATGCGCGATCAAGCTTGCCTTTTAATTCAAAAATGGTACCGAGGTTATACTGCCGGAGGCTGATGTTTTCTTTAATGCCAAGAGATTCTTCAATTTCAAGCGATTGCTGAAAATAATCCAGCGCCTGATCCAGATCATTCTGAGCCTGATACACAGAACCAAGGTTATTCAGACATACTGATCGACCTGCATCATCATTCAGGCTTTTTGCAATATTCAGTGCTTTCAGATAATTATCAACGGCATTATCATATTTACCCAGGTTCTTGTATATTACACCCTGGAGGATTAGGGAAGAGAACGCCTGATTTTTGCTACCGCTTTTTTCAGCAAGCTGCCTGGCGGTGTGAGCGTATTCAATTGCTTTAGCGGGATCTTTGCGACTGTAATACCGTCCTAATCCGAGAGCAGCATCAATCCTGAGGCTGTCGGATTCAGCAGACAAAAATGCCTTTTTCAGACTATCCGATGCATCATCCTCAGCGGGAAAGCAGAATATTGGTATGATGCTAAGAAAAAAGACAAATAAAAAATACCTCATCGCACTGGTTTAAAGCCGAAAGTTAAGGTATTTTATTCTGAGTTGAAAATATTTTACTCAGAAGCATTATTTATTTGTCTGTGTCAACTCCAACAATGGTGAATTCTGTACGACGGTTTTCTGCGTGTTCCTCTTCAGTACAATCAGCACAATTTGCACATTCATTGATTGGTTTTGACTCGCCATAGCCACGTCCGTAGATTTGATCTGGATTGTCAATGCCATCTTTAATGTAGTCTGCAGCAGATTTGGCCCGTTTTTCTGATAGGTTCATATTACTCTTTCGGCTTCCACGGCAATCTGTATGCGATGATAATTCTACAGAGACATCCGGATTATTATTGAGGAAAGCTATCACCTTATCCAGTTCTTTGGCAGCATCGGGTCGGATATTCCATTTTGCAAAATCATAATAAATGGGATCAAGTTCGATGAAATCTGAAATTTCCACTTTTTCCCTTGCCTCAACAAACATCAAACGTTCTTTTGGGATCACGATGTCTCCTCCGTCTTCGATAACGATGTTGAATTCTATGGTTTTATTGAGGTACCCTTTTTTCGCAAATCCAATCAGCATGCTGATGCTGTCACCACGGCGATACGTATGGGGAAACTTCCACTCAATGCCTTCTATGCTGGATAGCCCGTTGAATTCCTGTTTGCCATCACACTGTATGTTAATCTGCATTTCAGCAATGGGGTCGCCGGATTCAGTAATGGGCCGGATTTTAAACACCGGAAAATCTTCAAGTACCATGTCAAAATCAATGTACTCCTGCAAATCATCAACATCTGTTTCCAGTTCAAACCGGTCATTCAGGTAATTCTTGTGATCTGCATCAATGCTGTATTTTGTATTTCGTTTTGCTTTAAGCTGATATTTTCCGTTTTTATCCGTTTTCAGAATGTAGTTTTCACCTCCGGGATTTGAAAATTCCAAATTTGCTCCGGCAATGATGTTCCCATCCGTTCCGGAAACCGTACCACGTATTTTCAACGGTTTAACAAAACTTTTCCATTTGTAAACATCATCCTCCCCCATTCCACCGGTACGATTTGAAGATAGAAACCCATAATCGCCTTTTGCTTCATCTTTTTGTATGGTAAATGCAAAATCATCTGCTATAGAGTTGATGGGTTTCGGTAAACACGATCGATCGCTAAAGATTCCGGAATCGATTTTGGACATAAATATATCGAGACCACCATGGCCGCTAACTGTATCGACAGATGCAAAATACAGGCAATTGGCTTTGGAAATAAACGGAAACAATTCATCATTTTCAGAATTAACAGCGGGCCCGAGGTTTTGAGGCTCCCCCCAACCATGTTTTGAATAATCAGCAACGTATATATCTGTTCCTCCGTAGCCCCCAGGCATATCAGAGACAAAGTACAATTTCATTCCATCATAACTAATTGAAGGATGCCCGCACGAATAGTTATCGCTATTAAATGGCATATCCATTACATCTCCCCATTTTCCACCTTCTTTTCGAAGGTAAAATATCTGCAGTTTCATCTCTCTATCGTCATTGTACCGTTTATCACCATCGTAATAGGCATTTCTGGTAAAGAAAACCTCATCTAACTCAGGAGAAACGGAAAGTGGCCCTTCGTGAAACCGGGTATTAAGCTTTACTAAAAGTGATTTAACTTCAGCTTCTTCAGAGGTAGAAAACACATCACAAAACGACCTGCCTGTTTGCCTGTATTTCTTAAGATCAAAGAAACCAGTGGTTTTATCCGACACATACAAACAGCTTTCGCCAAATTTAAGTGCAGAAAAATCCGATGCTTCACTATTGAACGACACGTTTTTTATACTGTATTTATCCATCTGGTTCTGAGCCTTCAGTTGTAAAGATCCAGATAAAACAACTATGGTAGCAAGTATGATATTCCTCAAATTCATTGTCATTTGTTTTTAATTTAGAAGAAACGTGGAGACGTATAGCTTGCAGGAATTCTATACAGATCGTAACTTACAGATATTTCATGTGAGCCTCCCTGATAACCACGGAGCATATTAACACTGTAGTCGTATGAATATCCAACACGAAGGGCTTTATTAATCTGCACTGAAATCAAGGCTCCAAGGGCATCACCATACCGATACAATAAGCCTGCCCAGAATTTGTCATACATGATAACACTGGCAGTAAGTTCGGCAGATAAAGGCGCATTTTTCACGTAGCGAAACATCAGGGTAGGTCTAAGCCGAAAGTCATCATTAAAGTCTGTTATATACCCACCCATCAGGTAATAATGCCGCTCATGTACCCATTGGTTACTCAGCCCTTCATAGCTTGTTTTCAACAGATCAGGAACAGAAACACCTACAAAACCTTCAGGCCTTCTGTAATAAACACCGCTAC
>CAYQMB010000033.1:0-26848 GCA_964418565.1 uncultured Bacteroidales bacterium
CCAGTTCGTTTTTGGCGCTGATTTTGCCGCGAAAGCTTGCCAGCCGGGAGGATGGTATGCAAACAGCAATCAAAAAGCACCACAGACATACATAAAAACCATGATAAAAGCGGTATTTTTATCAAAATATGCTAATATGCACAGCTTTTTGCGCCAGGGCGAAGACGCCCAAATCCTTAAGGAAAACTGTTGTAATTATGTTAAGGTAAAGGCATTTTCGTTCGGTTTTTGTATTTTTCGATGCATAAAGGTGATACTATGAAAATTAAACTACTGATATTTGGATTCCTGCTTGCCTCATCATTGCATGCACAGGAACTGCTGACAAGGTTTGAAACATCGGATTTTAAAGCATGTGCCACGTATGAAGAGGTTGTGGCGTTTTGCACGCAACTGGCCGATAATTATTCTGAAGTGAATTATGATGTGTTCGGGAAATCTGCACGCATGCATGATTTGCCATTGCTGGTAGTGGATAAAGACGGGCTGAGTAATCCGGAAGCTATACGGGAAACCGGACGAAGCATCCTGATGGTAGAAGCCAGCATTCATCCCGGAGAACCGGATGGCACCTCTGCAGGAATGATGTTTGTACGCGACCTGCTGCAAAAGCCTTCCTTGCAGCCTTTGCTGGAAAACGTGAGCGTGGTCTTTCTGCCTGTTTTTAATGTGGACGGTTACCTAAGGCGCGGACCGCACAACCGCATCAATCAAGACGGCCCTGACAAAATGGGCTGGCGGGTTACTGCAGATAATCTTAACCTGAATCGTGATTTTTTGCGCAGCGAATCGGTTGAGATGAAAGCCTGGCACAAAATGTTTGATCAGTGGATGCCGGATTTCTTTATCGATTGCCATACCACCGACGGCGCTGATTATCAGTATGCCATTACATACGATTTGCAGGTGTATGGCAACATGAGCGATGCGCAAACTGAGTGGCTGCAGAATGAATACCTTGAACCGCTGAAAGTCCGCATGAAAGCAGATGATTATCCCATGTTCCGGTACGTTTCGTTTCGCAACTGGCATGATCCGGAAAGCGGACTGGAAGCCTGGGTGTCTTCGCCCATGTTGTCACAGGGATACACGGCCGTAAAAAACCGTCCCGGCCTGCTTGTTGAAACCCACATGATGAAACCATACGAAGTAAGGGTGAAGGCAACCTATCAGGTCCTGGTACACAGTATGGAACTGATGCATCAGCATGGCGAAGATTTGAGTTTGCTGAATCGCAAAGCGGATATGTACACGGCATCTGAGAATTTCAGGGATCAGCCATATGCGCTAAGCTGGGAAGCCTCAGATGAGTACCGTGAAGTGGATTTTCTGGGAATTGAATATTCCAAAGAAACATCCGGTGTAACAGGAGGAACGTATTACAAATACGGTGACAAGGAAGTTGTGCATCAGATGAAGTTTTAT
Organism: uncultured Bacteroidales bacterium; assembly: GCA_964418565.1. Taxonomy (GTDB): domain Bacteria; phylum Bacteroidota; class Bacteroidia; order Bacteroidales; family ML635J-15; genus JAQIBY01. The sequence continues at coordinate 1,426 of CAYQMB010000033.1, forward strand.
GATGATCTGAATCCTGATGTGTTTGCAGATGTGCCTGAAGCCTGCATCATTCCGCCAGAATGGGAAAACGTAATTGAAAGGCTCGATATTCATGGTATCACATACCGCAGGATACAAAACGATACAAGCGTAAATGTGCGTATGTACCGTCTGGAGGATGTGGAGTTTGCCAGCCGTCCATTCGAAGGCGCGTTTCGGGTACAGGATTTTACACCCGATACCTTAAAGCGTGAGTACCGTTTTCCGGCTCATTCTGTTTTTGTGCCATTGGATCAGAAATATGCAAAAGTGATTTTACACCTGCTGGATCCTGCTGCACCCAGCTCATTGCTAAAATGGGGCTTTTTCAATGCTGTTTTTGAGCAGAAGGAATACGCGGAAATTTATGTGATGGAGCAGATGGTTCCCCAAATGCTTGAAGATCAGCCTGAGCTAAAAACTGAGTTTGAAGCCTGGATGAAAGCAAATCCTGAGCTGGAAGGGCAGCAATGGCAGATTATGAACTGGTTTTATCAGCACACGCCATACTGGGATGATAAAAAAGATCTGTATCCGGTAGGTTTTGTGTTTTAATCATAAAAAAACAACCGGCAGGTTTCTACCGGTTGTTTCAACTTTCTGGTTAAGGGTGCTTATCTGTTGATGATGAGTTTTCCTTTTGAGAGGCTGCCGTTTTTGTCAGATATGTGATAATAATACACGCCATTGTTCAGGTGCTCAACAGACATTCTGAAGGTATCATCCGAGAATCTGTTTACACGCTGAATGATCCTGCCGGTAGCATCGTAAAGCTCCAGTTTCCATGATTCAGAAGCGGTAGAGAAGTTGATGTAATCCTGAGCGGGAATTGGATAAACCTGAACATCGTTGTTGTTTTCCAAAGGCTCATCTGCTGTATAAACAACATCCATTTTGCCAATGGTATTGAACACTTCATTTGTGAATATCGGCAGGTTGTAATCAAAAAAGATAGACGATCCGTTGGTAATCACTGTATACAGTTCATTTCCGGCTTGCTGGGATATTTTAAATTTAACATATCCGTGGCTGGCAGGCTCATTGCTTCCGCTGTCAGGCAGGTTGATGTCGTTAAATGTCCATCGCACTATATTGTCGTAAAGAATGTCTACGGTGCAGTCGTGGCTGGCACTCATATGCTGAAAACTCTCAATATTCAGGTGAGGAGAGATGGTATCAACGATTACCACCTGTTGGGCCGGCGCGGTACCGGTATTCTGGAAACGGATTTTGTATTCCAGCATGTCGGTGGAATCAATGTAGTGGTGGTCTTCGGTTATTCCTACCGGTGTAACTGATTTGTCATTTGGATCATAAGATGCAAGCACTTCCTGGCAATCGGTTTCAACAAAATCATCGGCATCATCCTGCGGTACTGACATTATTTGTCCCATAGAGTTTTCAGGGCTGCCACAGAGTTCAATGCTTTCCTGCGGATGGCTGTTGCCGGGATGTCCGGGGCGCTGATCGGCTTCCAGACGCAGGGTAGTACCCGTTGCTGCCCAGCACATTTCCATCGTTTCACCTCCGTTAAGCTGGAAGGTACCTTCTTCTATCAGCACGTTATCTTCAAACAGGCGGTAATCTGATGTGCCTGCCATATCGCCGTCGCCAGGGTCTCCGGTGTTGGTAATGGTAAAGCAAATCAGGCTGTCACCAACGCATTCGCCTTCAACCATTACGCTGGAATGATCCCAGGACGAATCCACAGGTTCGCACGGGTCATCCGGATAAATATGGGCGTCAACACAGGCAGTAGCTCCCATGAGTTCTTGATCACATGCATATTGAGCAGAAATAACAAAAAGCCCGCTTTCAGAAATGTCCAGATCAGGCAGTCCGAAGGTAAGCGTGCTTCCATCCTGTGACAGCAGATTTCCGCCACTGACATAACTAAGGTTGTCGTCGAGTGTGATATCAATTGTCGGATTGGTTGCTATAGCTGTGCCATTGTTTATGTAATGGACATAAATGTTTCCATCAGAACACAAAATGGGATTATCCATAACAATATCAACGCTGAGATCTGCACAATACGTGTCTGCCTGAAGACCAAAATCGTATCCTGGTAAAGTATCGGGGTCGCTGTCTTCAACATAGACAGTATGAGTGCCTGGGTCTGCAGGGTAAGTTTGCATCCACGGGGCAGATACATCAAGCAGGCTGATGGTGTAATCCGCAGAGTCAACCCATATGCGGTATTGTCCGTTGGCGTCTGTGTAGCCGTAATATGGACCGGGTTCTGCCTTTACGGTTATTCCCTGCAGGGTGGGTTCATTAGTGTCTAAACTGTTATTGGCGTTGATATCTGCAAATACATGGCCGGTGATCATATTGAGGCAGCCCTGGTTGTGCGCAAAATTAATGCCCCAGTGAAACAGGTAGCCGTCATCTATTTGCCAGTTATCTGAAATTGTCAACGTCCATAAGCCGTTGAGCGGACTGCCCACCAGATTGCTTAATGGTTCAAAGCTGCTGTAATCACCTGGTGGAAGGGTTGAGTAAAAGCCGGCTTCATCCTCCCAGGTGCCGTTTCCTGCGTTAGGCGTCCAGCAGTAATCGTAACCTACCCCGGGTACAGAATTATCCGGGCTGGCATCAACGGGCTCACCCAAAAACGTGCCACCACCACCCTGTTGTTGCAGTGTGATGGTATTCCCGTCGGGAGCAGTTATGGTGATAACCAAATCACCCATATAGGAATGTTCCATATTTACACAGATGCTTGTCAGTTCATTTACTGAATTCAGTGTTTCACCAGCAGCATAACCGGTAACAAGCAATGTGCTTGTGTATGATACACCATTGCCATCCGGCAATGGGATGGTATCAGGTGAGGTGTGGTAGCTTTTGGTGTCCTGCGCAAAAAGGGCAAGACCTGCAAACATGGCAATGAGGAATAATTGAATTTTTTTCATGGCAAAATTGTTTTAATGGATGCTTAACTATCTCTTTCGTATGTATAACGTAAAAAATACGAAACCGTTGCCTGAAAATAGTCATTTTTTTACAGATATAAAAAAACCGCCACAAATATGCGGCGGTTTTATAAATGATATGTTTGTAAGCTTATGCTTTGTACTGCAGCATTTCTTCGTAATCAATGGAATAAATCTGCTGAGCAAGTTTTGCATTTTCAGATATTGCATGCGTAAGGAACAGACGGGCCGAGTGGTAATATTCCTCATTTCTTACAGCATCTCTGAGTAAGAGGTAAACCATGATTATGTTACCGGCCATTTCAACCAGGCGACGTGCATGGAAATCCAACAGGTCGCTGTTTTCTTCCACTTTTTCATTTTCCTTGCTCACCCATTCCCATGCTTTTTCATAATCCTTTTGCAGAGTTTTCAGATGCGAAATCTGAGCTTTGTACTGCTCCGGATACTCTTCTGCAGCGTAGGCTTCCATTTGTTTGACAAATAAACCGGTACTGACACCACGGATAGCAGCTATCACCTGAAGCTGGGTTGTGCCTTCGTAAATGTTTGTGATTCTGGCGTCGCGGTATATCCGCTCAATGGGGAAGTCTTTCATGTACCCTGCACCACCATGGATCTGAAGTGAGTCGTAGGCAATTTCATTACAATACTCACTGCCAAACATTTTAGCAAGAGGCGTAAAAGCATCAGCCAGGCGGTTGTATGTTTTCATTTCTTTGCGTTCCTCAGGTTCAAGCTTGCGCTCGTCGCTAAGATGTGTGTATGATTTATACACGTCCACAAAGCGGGTGGTTTCATAAAGCAGACTGCGAATGGCGTGCGTTTTGGCTTTCATGTTTGCCAGCATTTCGTATACAGGCGGAAATTCGTTGATTACGGTTCTGAATTGTACACGTTCGGATGCGTATTTTTCAGCTTCGCGCAAAGCAGCTTCGGCAATGCCAACGGACTGAGCGGCAACACCAAGGCGGGCACCGTTCATCAGTGACATAACGTATTTGATAAGTCCCAGGCGACGGTTACCAACCAGTTTGGCCGGAGCGTTATCAAATACCAGCTCACAGGTTGGCGATCCCTTAATACCCAGTTTGTTTTCAATACGGCGAACTTTCACGCCACCGTCTTCTTTATCGTAAACAAAAAGCGAAAGGCCACGGCCGTCGTGTGTGCCTTCTTCAGAGCGGGCAAGAACAAGTGCTATATCAGCATCGCCATTGGTGATGAAACGTTTCACACCGTTGAGGTGCCATTTGTCCTCGTCTTTACTGTAGGTGGCTTTAAGCGCAACAGCCTGCAGGTCAGAGCCGGCATCCGGTTCAGTAAGGTCCATGCTGGCAGTAGCGCCTTTATTAAAGCGGGGCAGAAATTCTTGCTTAATCTCATCATCAGCAAATTCGTTGATGGTTTCAGCGCAGTCCTGCAGCCCCCAGATGTTTGCAAAGCCTGCATCTGCACGTGAAACGATTTCTGCAGCCATAACATAAGGTACCATGGAGAAGTTCAGACCATCGTATTTTCGTGGCAGCGACATGCCAATGACACCAGCCTGAGCCAGTTTGTCATGGTTTTCCTGGGTTCCGCGGGCATAATACACACGGTCGCCTTTGTGCTGAGCACCTTCCTGGTCTACAGATTCGGCATTTTCAGCAATCACATCACCACTGATTTCACCCACAATTTCCAGAACTTTCTCGTAGGAGTCCATGGCATCTTCAAAATCAGCAGGGGCGTAATCATATTTGTCTGCGTCCTTGTACCCATCCTCTTTGATCTTTACGATCTTTTCCATCATGGGATGATTAAGGTGGAATTTCAGGTCTTTATTTTCAGTATAAAAATTTGCCATTGTTTTGAGTTTTAAGGTTACTTGGTGTTTTTGTGATACGCTTCTATCATTTTGGGTATGATATCGTTAAGATCGCCATGGATAACGTAGTCTGCAACCTCGTTAATGGGTGCATCGGTATCGGTGTTGATGGCAATGATCATAGCAGATTCTTTCATACCGGCCGTATGCTGTACCTGTCCCGATATACCACAAGCGATGTACAGTTTGGGGCGTACAGTAACACCGGTTTGTCCAACCTGACGTTCGTGGGGTGCAAAGCCGGCATCTACAGCAGCTCTTGAAGCCGCAACTTCGCCGCCAAGGACTTCGGCAAGCTCAAAAAGGCGATTGAAATTTTCTTTTGATCCCACACCGTAACCTCCGGATACAATGATGGGAGCATTTTTAATGTTGATTTTGCTCTCTTCGATATGCCGTTCGATGATTTCAACGATAAAATCGTCGTCTTTAAGCATTGAAGCCGTGTCTACAGTGGTTTTGCTGCCTTTGTAAGCCGGATCCAGTATCTCCTTTTTCATGACACCTTCACGAACAGTTGCCATTTGAGGTCTGTGATCGGGATTGATAATGGTAGCAATGATGTTTCCACCAAAAGCAGGCCTGATCTGATACAGCAGGTCTTTATACTGCGTGTCTGTCTTTTTTACGTAATGATCACCAATTACCAGTTCTGTACAATCGGCGGTAAGGCCGGATTCCAGGGCGCTTGAAACTCGTGGTCCCAAATCCCGTCCTGTGCTGGTTGCGCCTAAAAGTGCAATCTGCGGCTTTTCTTTTTTAAAGACTTCCACTGCAATTTTAGTGAAGGGGATGGTCAGGTAATGTTTCAGACGTTTATCTTCGGCAAGATGAACTTTATCCACACCATAGGGGTAAAGTTCTTTATCCATGCCATTGAGTTTGTCTCCAATAACCAGGGCTTCCAGTTTAACGCCCAGATTATCAGCCAGTTGTCGGCCTTTGGTGAGGAGCTCCAGGGAAACATCTGCAGGCTTTCCCTGTTCGGTGAGTTCTATAATTACAAATATGTTGTTCATAGTATTTCAGGTTTAACCAATGGTGTGATTTTCAATCATTTCTTTCATTAATTCGCTGATTTCGTCATAGCTGTCGCCCATCTTTTTGGTTTCCTTGGCAGTAAAAACGACGTTTTCGATCTTTTTCACTTTTGTCGGACTACCGGACAGCCCCAGCATGTCGGTATCAGCCTTCACCGTATTAACATCCCACTCCTCAATTTTCAGGTATGGTTTGGTTTGCATCATTGCTTCGTAATCCCTGACTTCATTTTGTAGTTCAGAAACCGTGCGGGCATGTTTGTATTTCATGGTCAGCTTGGCATGCCGTGTGCGGCATTCAGGTGCTGATCCGGTAACCGTTACAACCACCGGCAGGGTAGATTTTACCATTTCTATGCCATTTTCCAGTCTGCGTTTGATCTCAATCTGCTTGTCGCTTATGTTTTTGATCTCTTCTGCATACGTTACCTGTGGCCAGCCGAGTTTTTCGGCTACCTGAGGGCCTACCTGAGCGGTATCACCGTCAATTGCCTGACGTCCGGCAAGCACAATGTCCGGCTGTATTTTTTTCACTGCCATGGAAATGGCGTATGAGGTTGCAAGTGTATCGGATCCTGCAAACGACCGGTCAGTAAGCAATACGCCCTGATCGGCACCACGGTATAGCGCTTCACGTATGATTTCCGCAGCACGGGGTGGACCCATTGTCAGCAGGGTGATGCTGGCATTAAGCTCATCTTTAATGCGTAAAGCCTGTTCCAGTGCATTTCGGTCTTCAGGGTTGAAAATGGCCGGCAAAGCACCACGGTTAACGGTGCCATCAGCTTTCATCGCGTCCTGACCAACATTTCTGGTGTCAGGTACTTGCTTTGCTAAAACAAGAATGTTTAGTTTCTTCATGCTTGTCAATATTCAAGTTTAAGATGCGAAAATAAAAAAAAACCTTTTCATAAATGCTATTTACGGCTTTTTATAGATTACTGTATGATTTATTCCTTAGGAGAGAGATAGAAACATCGGTATAGTATGCTTTTGTGAAACATATAACAGGCCTTGCTAAAAACTTATCCCGTACCTCACTAATGGAGGATGAGTAAGCGAGGGGGCGCTATGCCCGGATTTATTATGCCCATTGCACGAATACGGAAATATTGTTTAATTTTGGTAATTCAAAATGTTAGGTATGAAGAGAACGTATGTGTTATTATTGGTGCTCATTGGCCTGGCTGTGCTCAGCTGTAAAAATGGGGGTAACCGTAATCAGAAGGAAGCATCTGAAAGAGCTGAATACAAAACCATTGAAAAGGTGGATATCCGTATGGATATTCCTGCCGGGATGACGGCACAGGACGATCTCAATGAGTTTGCCATTTTGCAATTTGCCAACCCAAAAACGGGCCGCTATATGATTGTTCTCAGCGATGAAAAAACCATGCTGGCTGATATGATGTCGGAGGATGGTGAAACAGAGACCTCCGCACCAGACATGGACACCTATACGTCCATGATTGCCGGTATGATGAATCCGCAAGACTGGGAAATCACGGATACATTGACTGTCAATGGACACAAAGCGCTTATGGCTGCTTTTTCCGGTGAAACAGAAGGGCAATCCGTTCAATACAGGCTTGGCATTGTCGAAGGGCCTGATGCGTTTTACCAGATCATGTTATGGACACCGGAAGAAAAGAGCAATGGTTTTGATGAATTCGGCATGCGCGTGTTGAAAAGTTTTGCTATCATTTCGCCACAATAAATTGTAGTCAATGGCAGGTTTCAATATGTCATAACTAAAACAATGCGTTTTTTATCAGCATGGTTTGTTATCTGTCATAAAAAAGCTTATATTTACAAAGAAAACCAAGCTTATTGACTATGAAATTTGTTTTACAAGGCCATTACAGGCAGAAGATTTTCTTTTTTTCTTTACTGGTTACCTTTGCAGTTGCAGGATTGCAGTCATGTTCGGTGAATTTTGTACCTCCCTATGACAAAACCCTTTCCGACCAGGTTACCCAACTGATGAAAGAGATTGATGTCTTTTATCTGGAAATGCAGGAATACAATGAGGATGAACGCAACTATGAACGATTTATTGAAGATTATATTCAGATTGAGGCCGAACTGAAATCCCTGTATTTTAAAAACAAGGTAAGACCACTGAATGAGGAAAGTACTGAAAATTGCCTGATAGCTCTTCAGCAATGGCAGAAATACAAAGCCCGGCATAAAGCAAGGGACAGCCTCAGTACTGCCAATATTGAATTGCAGAATACATACATGCACGACGTGTTGTATTATATTCTGGTTGCTGAGGAGGCTAAAAAAGACGAATTAAATCAATCATCCAAAAAAGAATAAAATTATGAATGCACAGGATGTTTTAAATGATGTGTTTGATGCATTGAAAAATCAGCTCAAAGACGAGTACAGCCGGGCAAAAGACCAAATTGATGCCTTAATGGAAACCCAGAAAAATCGCCTGAATGATTTGGTGGAAAAACGCATGAATGAGCAAATTTCCCAGGAAGATTTTGAATCTTACCTTGAAGATGAAAAGCGCATGATGGTTGCCGAGTACAATACCGTATCGGTAATTGGCAAAGCCGCAGCAGAACGGGCTGCCAATGCTGCACTGGATGTGCTTAACAAAACCATCGACAAAGCCCTGAAAGCCCTGTAATTATGATGTGTGCAATAAGTATGCAGGAGTGGACTGATTTGCTTTCGGTTGTTTTGTGGCCACTGGTTGCCGTGATTGTACTCATAGCGTTCCGGAAACTGATTTTTGCCGCTTTTGGCAAGATGAAATCCTTCCGCATCAAAGATATTGAAGCCGAATTTTATAAACGGGAAAAGGAGCTTACTGAAACAGAAATTATGCCTTTGCAGGATGAAATCACCAGTCTTGAAGAGCGAATCGATGGACTGGAAAGTCAGTTGGCGCTACAAAATCAACAAACCGAAAACCATTCAGGCAACAAAAGTGATGAGGAACTGCTGCAAGAGGTGAAATCTTTGCTGTCTGAGGGACCATACAGGTGGCGTACTGTAAACAAACTGGCAATGGTTAGCAACCGGAATGTGTCTTCTCTTATTCCCATTTTGCAACAGGATCCTGCCATTGTAACGGAAAAAAATAAAGCCGGAAAAATCATAGTCAGGCTGGTATCACGCTGATAATACATTACTTTTACACCAATTATGAAAGAAAAATCTGAAGCCATAAACGCTGCACGAATAGCGGCCCGATATGTGAACAGCACGCACCGGCATGTTTTTCTTACCGGAAAAGCGGGAACCGGAAAAACCACCTTTCTCAAACGCATCCAGCAGGATACGCATAAAAATGCCATTGTCGCAGCACCCACAGGCATTGCTGCTATTAATGCAGGCGGAGTTACCCTGCACAGCCTGTTTCAGTTGCCTCTGGGTATTTTTCTGCCGTCAAATCAAAACCTCAATGCAGGTGAACTTGATACTGAAATCGCTACTCCGGCAACCATAATGAAACACCTGAAACTTGGAAAGGTGAAGCGCAAAATGCTTCGTGAAATGGAGTTGCTGATTATTGATGAGGTGAGTATGCTTCGTGCGGATATGACAGATGCCATTGATACGGTTTTACGGGTTGTACGGCGGAAACGCAACCTTCCCTTTGGTGGTGTGCAGCTCCTGCTGATAGGGGATATGCAACAGTTGCCCCCGGTTGTTAAACACCGGGAATGGGATTACCTGAGCCCCTACTACAACAGCATGTATTTCTTTGATGCACGGGTGTTTCAGCAAAACCAACCTGTTTACATTGAGCTGGAGAAAATTTACCGGCAGCACGACCCTGAATTTATTCGCATTCTGAATCACCTGCGTGATGATGAACTGACAGGGGAGGATATTGATCGCCTTAATCAACATTACAAGCATGATTTTAGCGAAGATGAAAAAGAGGGTGCTGTGTCGCTTACGACCCACAACCGTCAGGCGGATGAGTTGAATACCCGGAAACTCAGGGAACTTAAAGGAAAAAGCTTTTATTATCCTGCGGATGTTCAGGGCGATTTTCCGGAACGAAACTATCCCGTAGAGGAAAAACTGGAATTGAAAGAAGGCGCTCAGATCATGTTTGTTAAAAACGATTATTCAGGAAATCAGCGCTATTTCAACGGGAAAATCGGGAAAGTAGCTTCCCTGTCTGATGAAGAAATCCTTGTGGAATTCACCGATGGCAGTGAGCAAGTCATGCTGGATACGTATACCTGGGAAAACAAACGCTACAAACTGAACAAAAAGACACGGGAGATTGAAGAAAAAATTATCGGCAGCTTTGAGCAGTACCCGATCAAGTTGGCATGGGCCATTACGGTGCATAAAAGCCAGGGCCTGACATTCGACAAAGCCATAATCGATGTTTCCCGGGCATTTGCACCGGGACAGGCCTACGTGGCGCTTTCCAGACTTCGCAGTTTGTCCGGACTTATGCTTTCAAGACCCATCCCTCAGCGTAGCCTTAAGCCCGATGAGGCACTGTCTGCCTTTGCCAGAGCAAAGAGCGATGCCGGAAAACTGCAGGAACGCCTTAAGCTTGAGGCATTTTATTACACGCGTTCGTTTTTATTCTCAGCTTTTGATTTTGATGAACTTGTGTTTCAGATGCGGGATCACCTGAAAACTTACGACAAGGAAGAAAACCGTTCGGAAAAACAGAAACACAAAGCCTGGGCTGAAAAAATGTTACCCAAACTGCAGGAATTGCAGACTGTGGGTAAGAAATTCCAGAAACAGATCGCCCGTTTGATGAAAGATGCAGAAGACAGCAGTGCTGAGGATCTTGATTACCTTAGCAAAAGGGTAGAGGCGGCCAGCAATTATTTTGAGCCTGCCCTGAAAAAGCTGGCAGGAGCGGTGGCAGAAAAGCGCAGTGAACTGGGCGGAATTAAAGGGGCTAAACAGTTCCGTGGCGAGCTGGAAGACATGGAAGGCTGGTTTATGAGTAAGCTCAAACAGCTTTTGAAAAGCACAATTCTTGTTAAATCACTTCTGGAAGAAAGTGATCCCGATAATGCAGCTATTGAAGCCGGTAAAAGCAAATTGATAACGGAACAGAAACTGAAAGGACGAAAGGCCACAAAAAAGGGGGGAACAGAGAAAAAGGCGGGCAAAAAAGACAAATCACCTACGGTTGAAGTCAGCCTGAAGATGTACAAAGAAGGTAAAAAACCGGAACAGATAGCTGATGAACGGGGACTGGTGCTCTCCACCATAGAAAATCACTTAAGCCAATGCGTGTCAAAGGGGTTGATCCCGGCCAGTGATTTTGTGGATAAGGATTGTATGGATGCAGTAGTCAAGGCATATCATGATACAGGAAGTCCCAAACTGAGCGATATACGGGAAAACCTTGACAAAAAATACTCATACAGTGAACTGCGCTTTGCATTGTCGGGGTATTTTGCAAAGCTGAAGGAAGAATAAATTCAAATGAACGAATAGCAGAGGCCTGTAATCCAGTTTGGTAGTTAATTGTGGACTTTTTATGCTTTACGATAGTCCTGAACTTTCGCTAAGTTCAGCCAGGCTGAAAAAGCAGGCGCCACAATAAAAAAACAATCACCAAATGAACTTAACCAATTTTCAAACATTTACACGCTTTACGGGTTATTTCAATGAAATTTAAAACCTGTACACCATGCTAATGCTCATATCGCCAGCAAAATCCCTTGATTTTGAGAATCCGGCTCCGGTCTCAAAAACCACCAGGCCACGCTTTAAGGATGAGGCCAACTACCTGGCTTCCGTGTTGAAAACAAAAAGCCCGGACGAGTTGCAGTCGCTGATGAATATTTCCTCGCAGCTTGCTGAACTCAACCACGAAAGGTATCAGTTATGGCTGGATAAACCTGTACCAAAACGCAGTAAACAGGCGCTTCCGGCATTTACAGGCGAAGTGTTCAGAGGCATAGATGCCAGCAGTTTCAGTGCTGCGGATTTTGATTTTGCTCAAAAGCATTTACGCATTTTGTCCGGCTTGTATGGAGTGTTGCGGCCACTGGATAGCATTCAGCCTTACCGGCTTGAAATGGGCACAAAAATGCAGGTGGATGAGCACAAAAACCTGTACGAATTCTGGGGGGATGATCTGACAGAATCAATCAATAAAGAACTCAAAAAGAAGGATGTAATTGTTAACCTGGCCTCCAACGAGTATTTCAAATCACTGAATAAAAAAGCGCTGAAAGCTCCCGTCATCACACCGGTGTTCAAAGATTACAACAAAGGCAGTCTGAAAGTGGTAACGGTATATGCCAAAAATGCCCGTGGTCAGATGGTACGCTACATTACCAAAAACCGTATTACCGATATTGAACAGATTAAACATTTTGATGTTAACGGGTATGCTTACGATGACAACCTTAGTGATGATAAACGCTGGGTATTTGTGCGGTAAGGAATTCACTTCTGATTTGAAATTTTATTACCTTTATGAATTAAATCAAAACATTGCACAATGAAACGTAAGGTCGTTTTATACGGATTGTTTATGGCCGTTTTTATCTTTTTGTTCATGCTTTTGTTTTTCGGACTTACCGAGGGGCCGCTTGAAACAACAGATATTGTAAGGTTTGCCCTGGGAGCTGTTCTAACGGGTGTTTTTTCTTCACTGATATTTTCTTATCAATTAAAAAAGCTCAATAAGATTCAATTTTTACCAAACAAGGATGAAAAAATCCTTCTCTATGATGTTGCTAATCTTGTTGCCGGTAAGGATAGCAGCCGCGGACGCTTGTTTTTAACCAATAAGCGCTTGGTGTATAAGCCATTAAAAGGTGATGTGATGATTTTGGCCGCCATTACGGATGCCCGGTCGAAAAAAGCTTTTGGCCTGATTAAAAACCGGCTGATTGTTATCAGTGATTCTGATGAATATGAATTTGCCCTTGAAAAGCCCGATGAATGGGTTGACAGTCTGGCTGTTTTGATGTAAAAGTCAGGCCTTTAATCTTTTGGAATCAACAAAGACGAGTCGCCATAACTCAGAAACCGAAAATCATTATTCAGAGCATAATCGTACACCTTTTTCCAGTCTTCGCCAATGTAGGCCGCAATTAGCAGTAGCAGGGTGGAGCCCGGCTGGTGGAAATTGGTGATAAGGCGGTCCGGTATGAGAAAGGGATAGCCCGGAGCAATCATGATGGACGTTTTGCCATGAATCTCATCTATTCCCAGCTTTTCCATTTCATCCAGCATATGTTGCAGCACATCACTCAGCTTTATGCCTTCAGGTCTGTCGTATGCTTCCCATTGCTCGATTTCCTGGGATTCATTCAGCTGTGTTTTGCCCTGCATTGACTTGATGCCGGCCTGCAAGAGCGATTCAAGACCCCGCATGCTGGTGGTTCCAACAGCGGTTATTTTGTTTTTATACCGGTACAGATCCCGGATGAGTTGCTTGCCGGCATAAAAATACTCGGTATGCATGGGATGTTCTCCGATTTCTTCGGATTTAACCGGCTGAAACGTGCCCGTACCCACATGCAGCGTGATGTGGCTTGTCCTGATGTTTTTATCCGCTAATTTTTGCAGGGTATCATCTGAAAAATGAAGCCCGGCTGTGGGTGCAGCAACAGAACCTTCCGCCTGCGAATACACGGTCTGGTATCTTGTTCTGTCGATTTCTTCGCTGTCGCGGTTAAGGTATGGCGGAATGGGAGTGAGGCCGCTGCTTTCCATGATTTCACCAAAGCGTACCGACGGATCATCCCAGGAAAAGGCCACGACATGGTTTTTGCTTCCGCGCTCAATCAGTTTTGCCTCAAGTTTTACGGATGTGCCATGGATGTCTGCCTCTGTTCTGAGGATTCCGCTTTTCCATTTTTTCAGGTTGCCAATGATGCATACCCATTCGCACGACTCTCTTGCCTGCAACGAAGAGGTATAATCCATCCCGTGAGCGGGAGCAAGACAAAATACCTCAATGCGCGCACCTGTGGATTTATGAAAAATCAAACGGGCATTCAATACTCTGGAATCATTCCACACGAGCAGTGAACTTTCGGGTAAAAAATCAGTTATGGTTTTAAATGGGCTGTGCGATATTGCACCGCGATTGTATGTGAGAAGCTTAGAGTTGTCACGCCTTTCCAATGGATATTTTGCAATGCGTTCAGCCGGCAGATTGTATGTATAGTCCTTTATCTTTATTACCTTTGGATTTTTCATTGAAAAAGCAATTTTCTGCAAAATAACATAAAATAAAATGAATATGAGCAATCAGCAACAATACAAACCCGGAGATAAAGTGAGATTTCTTAATGATGTTGGCGGAGGGATTGTAAAGTCTGTACGCAAGGACGGCAGCCTGATGGTGGAAACCGAAGACGGCTTTGATTACCCTGCTGATCCTGAGAATCTGGTGCTGATTGAGCGGGGAGCTGAAAGTCTGGCACAAAAGCAGGCCGGCGATACAGATGATTTGCCCGAGCCTCATGAAATGAAAGTTACAGACAACAGAAGCAGTTATCACATATTGCTGGCATTTACCCGGGATGAAAAAGCACACAAGATTCGGCTCCACCTGATCAATGACGCACCGTTTTATCTGAATTTTGCCATCTACAAGTACGACAATCAGGCATATTCTCTGATTTCACAGGATGTGCTTGAGCCTGATACCAAAATTGAACTTTCCGGAATCGATGATCGCGATCTGAACGAGCTGAAAAAAATCGCTATCCAGGGCATGTTTACCGGCAACTCACTGGAATCACTGAAACCAACCATACAGGGCGAGTTGAAAATAAAAACTGTCCAATTAATTAAGGATGAATCATATAAAGATTCGGATTATTTTACCGAAAAAGCCATTGTTCATAAACTCTACTCCAGCGATAAAGGGGCAGAGGCTGATCTTTCTGATGTTTTGAGAGAAAAAGAGTTGCAGGAGGTGCTTGATATCGAAAAAGCCACCCGCTCACAGAAACATCCCGAACCGGTTGTGTGGGAGGAAGATTTACACATTAATGTGCTGGTAGATTCTGTTGTGGGAATGTCAAATCATGAAATACTCAACTACCAGATGGGCTATTTTCATGAAGTGCTGAATGAATCCATAAAGGAGCGTGTGGATACCGTGGTTTTCATTCATGGTATTGGTAACGGCACGTTAAAATCAACGCTCAGAAAATCCCTGGAAAAGGATTACAAGCTGTACTATGAAGATGCTTCGTTTAAAGAGTATGGTTTTGGAGCTACCAAAGTGTATCCCCTGCGAAAAATTAAAGACTGAAAAACTGAAAAACAGGGTTATTTTCCATCATTCCGGATGGCAATATTTTCAATTTTATCGCTTTTTATCCAGCCTTTTTCGCCATTAGCCAGGATGATTTGTGTGTAGTTGTTCAGGCTGTCTTTAATGGTGACTTTAAGACCTTCATGTATTTCAAACAAATTGACTCCGGTTTCTGAAGGGGAGCTTTTCACCAGTCCGTCTTCAAAAACAATGGCCTCATCTGACTTGCTTCGTTGCTTATCAAGCCGGTGAGCCAGCAACAAACAGATAACACTGAAGCCAAATGCAAGGATAGCAATGGTGGTTAATGCTCTGCGGGCACCTGTTTTTTTGCGGAAAAGCCGCCAGGCAATGAATGCTATGAATATCAGGAAAAACAAAATACTCAGTAATGCCCAGGTGCGAATACTCAGCCAGTGATTGAATGTATCCAGCCATGCTATAAAAAACAATTCAGGAATGGTTTCCACATCGTCTTTAATCTGATTACGGGCAACATCCAGATTATGCTGAATATCCTCATCAGTGGGAGCAAGGCGGGCAGCACGTTCGTAATTTAATATTGCCGGCCCGGTGTTGTTCATTTTGTAATGACAGTTGCCCAGGTTGTAATACAATTCTGCTGACGGAGCTTTTTCATCAAGCATTTGCTGATAAAGGACGGCAGCTTCTGCATAGTTTTCATTGGTGTAAGCCATGCGGGCACTGTCAGCAAGGTCATTTGCAAATGCCTGAATGACAATGAACAGCGATAATATGAAAATCAATCCAACTCGTTTCATAGCTTACAGCTTTTGTTCCAGTTTGGTGATGAGTGAAATGGCGTATTTATATATTCGTGACGGTTCTGTTTCTTCGCTGTCGGGGGCAAAATGAGCGTACTCACATTTATCAATGATGTTGAGCAGTTTTTCAATCATCTGATCGGATAATTCCCGCTTTTTCAGGCCTTCAGCAACATTATCCCTCGACAAATTTGCTGTGTCCATATCCAGTTTGTCTGCAACGTATCCCCAAAGGGCCTTAATCGTTTCATTATAAAATGCATTGTCCCCGGCTTTCATCAGTTTTCGGGCTCGCTTAAGCCTGCTCATGGCAATTTTGTTTGCTTTTCGGTTTCTCAGACGTGCCACATCCTGACGAGCACGTATTTGTTTGCGGCGCAAAAACACGATGACGCCAAGAATGACAAATGGTACGATGTAGGCCAGCCAAAATACCGGTGTGTTGTATATATCCTGTTTGTCAGATGCGATTTTTATGTCTTTTAAAAAGCGGATATCGGTTGCGATTTCCTGCACCTGACTGCGTGATCCGCTCTGAGCAGAAGGCTCACCCTCTTCGTAATCTGCCGTCCGGCGTACAAATATTTCCATTCCACCTGAACGGTAAGTCTGATACTTGCCTGCCCCCGGATCAAACCATGACAAACGTATATCTTTCAGTTTATGGGTTCCCGGGTAGCGTGGGATGATGGTGTAATCGTACTCTATAAAACCTGAACTTCCGTTGATGGTTTGTGAAAAGTTTGTGTTTACCTTCGGATCATAAACTTCAAACACTTCAGGTAAATTCAGCTCCGGTTCATCAAGCAGATTAAGGTTTCCCGAACCCGAAATTTTTATACTCAGATTAAACGCACTGTTGACATCAATGCTATCATGCGACAATGCGGTTTGAACAGAAAAATCACCCACACCACCGTTAAATGAGCCCGGTTTACCATTGGGAAGTGGCCTGACATTAACACTTACTTCCGGGTTCTTAACGGTTTTTCTGATGTTCTCATACCGTCCGAAAAAGGAATCGAAAATGGAGCCGGATCCGCCGCCCTGCACACGTTCGCGTAAAACCAGACCGTATTCGCCGCTGCCTATGGTAAGCTTTCCGTCTCGCTGCGGATAGAGAATCCACGAGCCAAGCTCTGCAGTGTAGTATGTTTTGCCGTTGTATGTTTCTGTTTTAAGTCGGATTTGTTCAGGCATGTTGAATTTTTCAGACCAGAATCCACTGAAATCCGGGAAGGAAACATCTTCAAAACCTGCAAGGTTGTGGTCGGGTAAATACAATTTAAGGCTTGCGTATACCGGTTCGCCCTGATAGACTGTTGATGTGTTGATGTTCAGACGGGCAAACGGGTCACCACCTGCTGAACCTGTTGTTTGCCGGTTTCCTGACCTGCTTGTGGGTTGCCTGCTTTGTGTATTGCTTTGTGTGGCCGATTTAACCACATTGATGGTAAGCCTGTTGGATTTGTACGTTTGTCCTTCGACTTCCACTGTTGCCGGTGGAATGGTATATGATCCCTGATCCGGTGCCTTTACAACAAAGGTATAAGTAAACGTGTAGGTGTGTGTTACGTTGTTGTTGACGATGCGGGTGCTGCTACTCGTCTGCTGCGATGGCCCCTGAAGAATGCGAAAATCACCCATGTCGGGAAGTTGCAGGTTGCGGCCTTTTTTGTTCATCTCATACTGCAGGTAGAAATTCTGCCCTTCGCTCACAACAGATTTTGCTTTGGCTTTAAAGCTTACATCCTGAGCAAACAGACTGCCAAATGCCAGTAAACAAATCGTTCCAATGCTTAATAGTCGTTTCATTTTGCCTGGTTCATGAGATACACAAATGTAGTCATTTCCTGTAATTATACAAGCTCTGACAGCAAAGGAAACGGTAATGGTTTTCGTGGTATTTTGTTTGTCCCTTAAAGAAATCTTAAAATGGACATCTGAATGTCAGAAATCTCGCTGTTGGACGGCTCAGGAAAATTTCTTACTTTCGGAATTTACTAATTGTAGCACGTTGTGAATAAAATTCAAAACCTCGCCCTGAAAACCTTTGGTGAATCCCCGGTCAATGTGACTCCTCTTGTTCAGTCAGGTTCTGACCGGCAGTATTTCAGAATCCGTTTCAGGAATAAGAGCAGCGTTATTGCAGCCGTTAATCCGCATATCCGGGAAAACCGGGTGTTTTACAAAATGACAAAATATTTTGGAGAGAAAGGCTTACCCGTTCCTGAACTCTTTGCTGTGTCAGAGGATGAAACCACCTGCCTGCTGCAGGACCTCGGGGATGAAACCCTGCTTGACCATGTCCTTAAGCACCGCGAAAACGATGAAATCCATCCGGAAAGCCTGGCTTATTACAGACAAGCCCTGGAAGAACTGGCAGCTATGCAAACATCTGCCGGCGATTATGATTACAGTTACACCTGGCCTGTCCCCGAATTTGACCGTCAGGCAGTGATCTGGGATCTGAATTATTTCAAATATTATTACGCTAAACTGGCGGGTGCCCCTTTTGATGAAAAAGCACTTCAGGATGATTTTGAAAAACTTGCAGATTTCCTGATGTCTGCGCCTTCTGACTATTTTATGTTCCGTGACTTTCAGTCCAGAAACATCATGATACATAATAAACAGGTGTGGTTTATTGATTATCAGGGCGGCAGAAAAGGAGCATTGCAATACGATGTGGCTTCCCTGCTGTATCAGGCAAGGGCAAAGCTACCGGAAAGTGTTCGGGACGAACTGCTGAAGCATTACCTTTCAGTGCTTTCACATCATATTGATGTTGATAAAAATGCCTTTTTAAACTATTATCAGGGCTTTGTTTTGATACGGGTGTTGCAAACACTTGGTGCGTACGGGTTTCGGGGATTATACGAACAAAAAAGCCATTTTATTCTAAGTTTGCCCATGGCCATTGAGAACCTGCATACCATCAGGCATCAGCACGATGTTTTATCCCGGTTTCCCGAACTGGCCTCTCTGGTGGATGCATTGCTGGATGAAAAATACCAGCCTTTTGCCGGAGAAAACACTGAGCAGAAAGACAAGCTGCAGGTGACTATATCAAGCTTTTCATACAAAAAAGGCTTGCCGCGCGACTACAGTGGTCATGGCGGCGGGCATGTTTTCGACTGCCGGGCCATCCATAACCCCGGACGGTATGAGAAATACAAGACCCTCACCGGAAAAGATAAGCCGGTCATTGATTTTCTGGACCAGACAGAAGAGATGACAACCTTTCTTGAGCATGTAAAAGCCATTGTTGCCGCTTCGGTTGAGACTTATCAGAGGCGTGGTTTTGATCATTTGTCTGTGAGTTTTGGTTGCACCGGAGGACAGCACCGTTCGGTTTACGCCGCTGAAAAATTAGCAGCCTCTTTGAAGAACAAATATTCAGTTAATCTTGTTATCCGTCACAGAGAACAAAACATGTAAAATGAGTAAAAAAGCCTGTGATAAAAAGAAATATAAGGAACCGTCTGATGCAAAATTTTACTGTAAAAAGTGTGACAGAGCGGCCATCAAGAAAAAGAAACTGTGTAAGCCTAAACCTCTTTAATATGGCATTTTTTGTATGAAAGCAATGATTTTTGCCGCAGGCCTTGGAACACGACTAAAACCGCTGACCAATACTAAACCCAAGGCACTTGTGGAGATAAAGGGTAAGCCAATGCTGGGCCATTTGTTACACAAACTGGCGGATAATGGTATCAGGGAGTTTGTAATAAATGTTCATCATTTTTCAGACAAGGTAAAGGATTACCTGAAGCAAGCTGAGTTTTCCGACATGACAATCCATGTTTCCGATGAGCGGGATGGGCTGCTGGATACCGGCGGAGGTTTAATGAAAGCCAGGGATCTGCTGATTGACAAGGAGCCCGTACTGGTTCATAATGTGGATGTTTTATCCGAAATTGACATCCCAAAACTTATTGCCCGGCAAAAGGCCGACACATGCATTGCTACCCTGGCAGTTAGTGAGCGGGAAACAAGCCGGTATTTGCTGTTTGATAAGTACTTAAGCCTCTGTGGCTGGAAAAATGTAAAAACCGGTGAACTCAAACGAAGCCGGAACACAGATGTAAGACAAAAGCTTGCCTTTTCGGGTGTACAAGTGCTTTCTCAGGATTTCCTTGATATGATGCAGGGAGATGGCAGCTTTTCGCTGATTGATGAATACCTGCGTTTATCTGTGGATTATGATATCCGTGCTTTTGAGCATCCCGCAGAAATCTGGCTTGATATGGGCAAACCCAGGGCTATACGTGTAGCTGAAAATCGCTTATGATGTGTTTCTCAGGGACATATGATGAACAAGCACTCTGATGAGAGCTTTCCGGCTAACCGGTTTGGCCAGGTAATCATCAAAGCCAGCTTCCATAACACGCTGTTTGTCATTGTCTTCAGCGTAGGCAGTAAGAGCAATGATGGGTAAATCTTTCTGTATTTTCCTGATTTCCTCAAAGGATTCATACCCGTTCAGCACCGGCATTTTCAAGTCCATTAAAACGGCATCAAACGACTCCTTTTTGATAAAGTCCACAGCTTCCTGTCCGTCTTTCGCATGACGGCATGTAATGCCGTATCGTTTTAGCAATTCTTTAATGAAATAGTAATTGTCAGTGATATCTTCTGCAACAAGGATAGTTTGGCCTTTTAACTGATGAACAGCTTCCTTGTATTCTTTTTCTTTTTTCTCTGTTTTACCTGAAATTTCTTCCGGCAATACAGAGAAATAAAAACAACTGCCCTTTCCATTGTGTGATTCCACCTGGATTGAACCACCCAACAACTCGACATAGGCTTTTGCGATAGCGAGCCCCAGTCCGGTTCCGCTATTGGGTGTGTACATCTTGCCCTCGCCCTGAACAAAGCGCTCAAAAATCTTCTTATGTTCACTTTCAGGAACACCCTTGCCGGTATCTTCTACAAAGAATTCAACGTATTCACCCTTACGTTCAAAGCCAAAGTGGATTTTTCCCTCCTGAGTATACTTGGCTGCATTGCTTAGCAGGTTTTGCAATACCTGTTTAAGTTTGCTTTCATCGGATTTGATTCTTAGATTTTTAGATTTTTCAGGGATATCGAGTACAAAATCAATGTTTTTTGAATCGAGCATGGGTTCATGCAGATTCTTCATGTCTTTCATCAGGTCAGACACCAAAAAGGATGTGCTGTTGACAGTTAAATTGCCTGTCTCAATTTTTGACATGTTAATAATGTCTTCGATGATGTTTAGCAGTTGCACAGATGACTTGTGAATGATTTCCAGATGATCTTTTCGCGAATCATTATCCGGGAATTCCTGCAACAACAAATCTGAAAATCCGATTATTCCATTCATCGGGGTGCGGATTTCATGACTAAGGTTTGCCAGAAATGCCGTTTTTAATCTATCTGATTCTTCCGCTTTTGCTTTTGCCTGATGGAGGTTTTTGTCAATAAGTTTGCGCTCATTAAGTTCAAATTGTAATGCTTTGGTTTTTTGAAATACCTGCTTTTTGAGGCTATATCCCCATAAGAACACCAGAAGAATAATCAGTATAAAAACCGCAATGGATGGAAGCAGCCACTTGTTTACAAACGTTTTGAATCCCGGGGTTTTATATGTGCTGTACCACTCCTGATAAACACGTTCGTATGTGCCGTCGTTACGGGCAATAAGCAAAGCTTCATTGATGGTTGTCAGCAAGGCAGAATCTCTGTTGGATATGCTGTAGCAATAATCCAGAGGGGGAATGGGCAGCTCATGGTAATCTATGCCTTTAATGTTGTTTACATCCAGAAAATACAGGCCCTGGATAAGCGGACAGAACACTACATCACCTTTTCCATCAGCCAATGCCTTTATGGCCATTGTGTAGTTGGGGTAGGTTTTTATTTCTCCTGTCATGTGAATGTCGTTAACAAAATCATGCATGATGTCATCCTTTTCTACCATGATGATCTTGTCTTTTGTGTCTTCAAAGGATTCTATGTCAGAATCATCCTGCATGAACATGGCCTGGGAAACCTTGTTGTGCGGGGTGGAAAACAGGTAGAGTTTTTCGCGCTCATCTGAAATGTACATGGACGTAACATAAGTCCGGCTGCCATGTTGCATGGAATCCACCACCTGATGCCATGGCATGAGATTTACGACAAGTTCAGCATTGTTTATGTTGGCAATTTCACGCATCAGATCAACATTAAAACCATCTTTTTCACCATCATCATTGATGAATTCAAAAGGAGGATAATCGTTATCACCGATGTAAAAAATCGTATCGGGTATTGAACCCATTGACTGTGCTGCAGCAGATGTAATTGTTGCGAGCAGGCTTAGCAAGCCTAAAATGATACGCGTGCCTTTCATTAATTTACCTTTTGCCTTAAAGATAAGGCAATTTTTTTAATTTGAAACTGTTGGTACGCTTGTTTTTATTTTGGTTTTGCCGTCATTCAGCTGTACATGCAAAATCACAGTTTGAACAGAAGTGTTTTTTATACCTTTTTCTTTGTTTTTTAATATCATCGCTGCCGGCCCCTTAAACTTTTTGCCCGGCGCGGTAATCCCAATGTTCATGTTTTGACTTTCCGCCGTTACGCTTCCGTTAAAAAGAAGGTAAAAGGAATCAAATCCTATGCTTGCCGGCTTAAAAACCAAACTGTCTCGTTTTACCATAAAGGGGAGGCTAAACGGTCTGATTTTACCAGTGGCATTTTCCATTTTCAGGTTTTTGTTTATCAGGGGGAGTTTGTTTTTGTTTTTAATGATTAAACCTGAGGATGTTATCTTGCCGGAAAAATGAGCAGAATCCTCCTGTGTCAGCTCAAATTTTACAGGGCCGTTTATGTTCCCGTAAAAACGGTGATTGCTTATGCAGTTCAGGATTTTATTCGTGTAAAATAATTCCAGATCGTTTTCATAGCTGATGAGTTTCTCCTTGTAATACAAGCTGTCAATCATCCAGTGCAATTTGATATCGGATGACGCAAAGATGCTGCCTGTTTTCTGCTCAGAAGCAAAGGACGGAGCCGACACGCTGCCTGTACCGGATTCTGTGTCCGGAATGCGTATGGTTTTATGGTGCAAACGGCAGTTAAGGCTGGCTCTCTCATCAAAAATTAGCTTGTCAAACAGATTTGTTATGCTTGTTTGGCTTTCCCATGTGCCGGGTTTTTTTATGCCTGCAACGCTTCCGTGCCGGTCGGCAAAATGGTCAATGCGCAAATTGTATCCTGAAAAACTCAGTTTGGTGTTTGCCTGAGCCTCACCTCTGATGTTGCTTTTATAACGACCCGGTTTCAGATGATAATTGGCACGTAAGTTTCCGCTTATTTCAAATAATGGCCAGATGTTTATGTCCTCCAAATCCATATTGGCCACATAATTCAGAACAAAAGGGTCTGCACCTTTCTCACGATTGTTCATTTCCCCATCCAGGCTTAAAAATGATAAACCGCTGGAAAGTGACAGGAGAAAATTACCGCTACGCATGCTGTCCTGCTCTGATAAGTGTTTGTTCTGCTGCACCTGAATTTGCATGCTGTCAATGGCACCTTTAGCCGAGCGGGCACTTCCTGCCAGGTAAAACATTGCCGAAGATGTGTGCTTTTTTTCGCCGGATTTGCCCTTGCTGTCAAGGCAATAGTACCCGTTGTAAGTGATTTTTTCCGTTGAAAAGGCCTGTAAATCTGTTGTATCAGCCCATGCATGATATTGAATATCGTTGCGCTCGCGATGATGGGTGGTGACGCTGATGTTAAAATTCAGCATCCGGGTGGAATTGTAATCAATAAACCCGTTTTCTATTCCGATTTCTTTTTTGCCGGATTGGAGGTCTGCGCCACAATGCATGACCACATTGCTGTCGGTCTGATATTTGATTTGCAGGTGATATGCATCTGCCAAAGCCTGGCCTTTTATGTGGATGCCGCCTATGCGAATGCAGGTGTCATTGCGGTGGATGACAAGAGAGAGGTTTGAGATGTAGGCAGATGGAAAATTGGTTAAATCAGGAAGTTCATCTTTGAGGTCAAGGCTGTCTCCACTTATGTCTCCTACATTCTGACGGTCTCCGTAAATGTGCAGTTCCGGAGATAAAAGAAGTATTTTGCCGGCTTTATCATCGCTTAGTAGTTTGCCGGTACTGATGATTACATGGTTTGCGTAAAAAACTGTGTCAGACGGATTCAGCCTGTTTTTTACAAGCATATCTTTCACGGAAATCCCAAAGTGACCACCGCTGCGGGTTATCCCAAATCCGGAATTGCTGAAGGTTACATCGCTGTTGTCATCAGTAACAAAAGCTGAAAGCTGCTGGTTGACTGATGTAATACCGGAACGGGCAAGGAAAAAAACCAGCATCGTAAAGGCCAGTAAAGAAAGGTAAAATATTATGCGCCTGGTTTTCATTGCATGCCTGACAGATTACCTCATTAGGGAGTGACAATATCAACAAATAAAAAAGCCCCCAAACGGGGCTTTAATTGTGATTTTTATTCCTGTTAGTACATCAGGTGTTTTTTGCTTGAATCCCGCCATTCAGCACTGTATTTGCTGTCGGTAAAGTAAATGATCAAATCTGCGTCATATTTTGAGTCACAGAGATAAATCTTCTTGTCTGCATCATACTTTGAGTCGGTGAAATACCACAACCCTTTGTTGTCATCAGCATCATACTTTGATGATACTTTGTACACAACAAGATCAGCATCGTATTTGCTGTCAGCAACATATACCTGAATGTCAGCATCATACTTGGAGTCTGTGGAATAAACTTTCTGAGCCACGCTGTTCAGGCTAATCAGTACAAAAACAAAAACGGTAAAAATGGTAAATAATCTTTTCATAATATTTGGTTTTAATTAATACATCAGGTGTTTTTTATCTTTATGTCTCCAGCCGACTTCGCTGCGATAATCTGCAAAGTAAATTTTTAAGTCGGCTTCTGAGCTGTAATCCACAAAATAAATTTTCTTATCAGCTTGGCTGCTGTATTCACAGAAATACCACATTCCTTCATTTCCATCCGCTTCACTGCGATAATCACACTTGTATACAATGAGATCTGCCTGACTGCGATAATCCACAACATAAACCTTTACGTCTGCCTGACTCCGGTATTCACAACTGAATACCTTCTGCGCCATAACCTGAACGCCTGTCATGTACATGATAAATATCGCTATGCCAATAATTATTTTTTTCATCTGTCCTACCTGATACGCAAATCTATCAATAAGGTTTTAACACAATGTTAAAAGTAAAACAAATTTTGGGCCAAAAAAATTTTGTTGTTAACAAATTAAATGTTTACATTTGCCCAAATGGTTAAAGTGAATAGTTAAACGATGTGGTTAAATGTTGTGACAGAGAGACGGAGAGATGGAGAGACGGAGTGATTGAGTGATTGGGCACTGTAGGCATGCGATTTATCGCATCCGGAAAAGTGCAACAATCTGATGAAGGATGAATGTTGAATATCGAACCGTCGCCTGCCCGCTTACCAGCGGGAATGTCGAATGATGAAGTG
>CAYQMB010000034.1:0-26232 GCA_964418565.1 uncultured Bacteroidales bacterium
AATAGATAGAAAAATGCACAGGCGGCAACAGGCTATATACAAAATGCGGGTGTTCCGCTTGGCATCTGAGTTTCGGAGCTTTAGCCAGGTTTTGTATCGGGGGATCCGTCAGGAGCCGGACACGGTGAGAACGCGTCTCTGCAAATCCCGCACTTTGCATATAGCTATTCGGTACCTCCCCTAAAAAAGAAAACTAAAAGTCCGGAATTAAATTGTTACATTTGATTTGAACGTATTAGAAACAAAAAACCCGGTTTCCTCACCAGCATAAAGGCTGTGTGAGGAATCACCGGGACAATTAAAAATTCAAAAATCATGGCAGAGCAAAGCAAACACCAAATCAATAATCTAAAAACGAATACAATGAAACCTAAACCGACATTCAAAAGCCTCTTATTCAGGTTGCTAATTGCCGGAACCTTAGTGACATTAAGTTCTGAAATAATTGCACAGGAACAGGGTTCCCCGGACCTGAAAGACTTTAAAATCACCATTGAAAAGACTGATAACGGCCTGGAAATGCACAGTTCCGAAGGAAGTGCCTGGATCAATTTAAGCATTAAGCTTGCTAAGGACACCCCACAGGCAATTGACGAATATGGAATGACACAGTTAGACAAGGTATCACCTGATAATGATCCTGAACTTGCGGATTACCTGTTTACCATTACCAGGACAAAAGACGGAATATCCTTAACAGGTATTGAAGGAACTGCCTGGAAAGAATTAAGTTTCACACTTTCTGAAAATGAAAAACAAATGATTGACCAATTCGGAATGAGCAGGTAAATACGAAACACCGACACATACCATATGGAAATATGAGCGGCGCATCGTCCGTGTCGCCGGTAGTCGTACAGGGGTTTTGGAACCCCGGCATGTAACCGTGCTGCCATGCAGCTAAAACCAATTTTATCCCCAAACGCCTGCAAATTAAACCGGGTTTTTTTGCATTTCTTCAAAAAAATCCTTATAATGGTGATTGAAAACCAAAAGCTCAAGCATGGCAACCCATAATGAATAAATTAGCGATATGGCTAAAGAAAGCAGATTGAATCAGAACAGGAAAACTCCCTTCCTGTGTTTAGCCTATAACCTTATGCAAAATATCAACCCATGATAAAAAAAAATCTATTCATACTTTTTATACTTATTAGTTTCAACAATTACGGACAAACTTGGGAATTTATTAATTCTTTTGGCGGTCCGGAACAAGACAATGGAGAAGATGTCGCAATTGACAAGTCAGGCAATATTTATATCACTGGCTCATTTGACGATACAGCTTATTTTGGATTAGATACTGTCATAAGCCATGGAGAAGACGATTGGGATATTTTCACATTAAAACTTAACCCAAATGGTGAAGTACTATGGGTAAGAGCAGCAGGTGGAAGTTATTGGGCAGCAGATCGTTCAGATAATATTGTAGTTGATGACAATAACAATTGTTATATAGCAGGAGAATTTTACGATACAGCACAATTTGACACCATAACCCTTAACGGCAGCACATATGGTAGCGCATTCATAGCATCATATGATACATACGGCAATTTGAGATGGGCAAAACCAATAACATCAACTAATTACATTAGAATTAAGGATCTTGAAATAAATAAAAATAACACGTTATACATAACAGGCTATTTTTCGGGCAATGCCAACATTGATAACAATATCATTAGTTCTACTGGTGAGGATTTTTATTTTGCTGTACTTGATACTTCTGCTAATGCCAATCTAGTTGTTAAAAATGATAGTCACAATAGTGCAGCAGGTCTGTCTATAATGACAGATAACGAAAGCAATATCTATTTGGGAGGTCATTTTTATGATACATTGACTATTTCTGTAGATACAATATTTAATAACAGCATTAGAGCAAAATCTTTTTTAGCAAAATATGATAGCATTGGAAATTATTTGTGGAGCAAGAAAATAGGTGGTGATAATTTTGGGGAAGCTTCTATATCAGATATCAAGATTGATGCAAACAATCGAATATTCATATCAGGCAACTTCTCCAACAAATTGTATTTCATGTCAGACTCTATTGATGGCAATCCATCCGACTTTTTTCTTGCAAAAACAACAAATAACGGACAACTTATTTGGCTAAGAGGTGGTGGAGGTACTTCATCTGACCAATGTTATGCTATTGATATTGACAGTAAATCAAATATATATTTAGCAGGTTCAATAACAGATACAATTCATTGTGGCGCTATTACTTTAAATGCTGATGGTACTGAAGTTTTTATTGCAAAATGTGACTCTTCCGGGAATTTCATCTGGGCAGACCACTCTTCAACTACGATTATTAGTAGGGCCTATGGAATCAGTACAGATTTTGATGATTATGTTTACCTGACTGGATTCTATAGAGAGACCATTGAGTTAGGTCCTTTTTCTCTAACCACCGGTCTGCCTGATATATTTATAGCAAAGATAAATAGTCACACGATGATTGAGGAAGTTTCTAATAAGGATAATAACCTATTGGTTTATCCCAATCCTTCAAATAATATCATAACTCTGAATGTTAATAAAAACGATATAGATTTATCAAATAGCGTTGCATATATTTACAATAATTATGGGCAATTAGAAACAATGTGTGAAATAACCAAAACGACTAATGTTATTGATGTCAGTGATTTATCAAATGGAATACACTTTTTGGTGATTAGGGATGATTCAACCACTATAAGTAATAAATTTATAAAAAACTGAAAAACTTTGCATAATAAATACGAATATGCCCGGTGCGCAGCCCTGTCCCGAACTGGCTTTTGGGAACCCAGCCAGGCTGGTTGAACTTAATCCATTGCGAGCCCTGCCATTTTAAGACAGTTTTGTGGGGTTTTAAACAGGTGAAATTGTAACTGCAGGCGTTAATGATGTTCAGAAATTCTGCAGGCTGATGCTTGCGGGCGGTAAAACACGTTTTGTTTTTGAAAATATTTGGATTTTGTTTTTATATTTTGTACATTTAGCATCAAAACAGCCATTGTTATGAAAAATCTCCTGATTACTTTGTTTTTTGTGCTTGTCATTGGTTCGGTGCAGGCGCAGTATGTTATGGATGAAACCGTAGACGTTAATGTCTGCTTTACGCTTGATCACACCTTTGTGTCTGATATTGGATTCTACCTGCTTGCTCCTGGTGGAGATACCATTATGCCGGGAAATCATGGTGTGGTGCAATTGCTGCCACCGGTATCAAACTGGGGTCCGGATGCAGATTATTCCGGCTGGACAGGTACGCCCTTTGATGCATTGGGATGCGCTGAGGCAGACGATCAGAATACAGCATGTCAGAGTGGAAACAATGTTGTAAACCTGTGTTTTACCAGCACACTACCTGTGGGTGATCCGGATTTTACATTGTGTGTATGCGATGCCCCAACACCGCTAACCGGCAATTATGCTTCAGTTGAAGCCTGGGATTCTGTATATGGATATCCGCTTACCCAGCCATGGGGTGTGGCTCTTACCGATTGTGAACAATACGATTATGGTCAACTCAAAGCTGTCAGCATTGAATTTGCTTTTCCGGATGGCAGAAGCATTATGTATGATATGCCGGGACAAAGCGATACCACTTTATATCCCATCAATGATGTGTCATGTTCACTGGATTCAGCTACACGGATGTTTATGATGCCGGACTCGGCAGTAAGCATGGCGCTTAATCTGATTACTCCGGCACCGGAAACTGCACACAGCGCTATGGCTGACAGCAGTTTTGGGTCTGATCCTGCGGCTTTTATGCCCTTTCAGCCCATAGATTCCATTGAGTTGCTTTCCGCTGAAATGATTTCATCCACAGACTGTCAGGCTACATACCTGATACATCAGTCTGTTGAGCGCAATAACCAGTCCTTTAGTCTGGTTTACAACCTGCCGGAGCCCACTCCGGATGTATTGGATTTACAGATGAGTTTGTACTGGAACAATCCGGTAAGCGGTGCTGTCATGACCCTGGATGCCAGTCATGTGGTGGAATATGATGAACTGGCCGGAGCTGAAAACCTGCTCAGCCTGCAGCAGCCAAACGTGTATCCCAACCCTGCCGGTGATTATGTTACAATTGATTTGAACCGTACGGCTGCATATGAAATCTTTTCTTCCGAAGGAAAGCTGCTAAAACGTGGCACCACAGAGGCCGGTATCACAACACTCAAGCTTGATGATCTGTCAGCAGGCCATTACGTGCTGAAAATCACTTCCGGCAATCATACATGGAAGGAGAAACTGCTTGTGAGGTGATGGTGAATCACGAGGATTGCAAGGGTTGAAAAATCAGAAATGATCAAATTTAAGTGGATGCACGGCAGTGTAGACAAAATCTTTATTCCGAACATGATTCAAAACGCATGCACGACACATGCCACTTAATCTTAAAGCTTAAAATTGAATGGCACACCATACATCACCGGCACGGCTTTACCATCTTGCTTGCCGGGTTCCCAGCGGGGCATAGACTGCACTACACGAAGGGCTTCTTCATCCAGCAGGGGATGCACGCTGCGTTGCACTTTGGTATTGGTGATTTTGCCTGTAGGTGATACCACAAAACTGACAATCACTTTGCCGCTGATAGAATCGTTTTTGGCTTTTTCCGGATACCTGGTGTTGCTTGCCATGAACTGCCGCAATGCCGGAATGCCGCCGGGGAAGGAGGGAGCCTCTTCGATTTCCTTAAGGGTATACACGCCGTTGTCATCCTTTGCGCTTAAGCCTTCGCGGATTTTTTCTCCCTTATCATTGTATTCACTTACCTGCACAGGCCGGTTGTTTTCATAATACCGTTCTGTAATTTTACTGCCATTTTTATGGTACCAGACAAACAACCCGTCTTTTACCTCCGGTGCCATTGAACTGTAGCTACCCGACATTTGCACGCTGCCGTTTTGATAATAATCCTTTACTTTATAGCGATTGGTAATGCTGTCATAGTTTTGTACACGCATGTAAATGCCGTTTTCCCGGCTTGTTTCTTCCCATTTTCTGTCGAACCAGGTGGTATCGGCATCTTGCGAAAATCCTGTCATGCTGACTATCAGTAATAAACCAAAGATGTATAACTTCATGCTTGTTTGTTTTAATTTTCTGTTCATGGAATGGTGTTTGCCTTGATATTTTTTCAAATGTACTCAAATGTACTAAAATATCAGCATCCGCTGATGTCATAAATGCTGAATTTGTGAAGAAAAACCACGCTGGTTGTACCTGTAAGGCCGGTGGAATCCCCAAATTGTAATGAACTTAGTTTTTAACCGTAAATTGTTAAGCATTTCTTGCAAAACCTACGCCAAAAAGCCCTATATTTGTATGAGGAAATTAGGAGTAAGTGTATGAGTGAGGGACAATTTGGCTTTTTAGCACCCGATGAATTTAACGGACTGAATCAGCGGTATGAGGCGTTTAAACACGGCGAATCACCTGCTGTGTATTTTGATGTCAACGAATTGGAAATGTTGCTGGATCAATACCTTGATCAAAACGCATTTTCAGATGTCAAAAATCTGCTGATTCTGGCTGATAAATTGCATCCAAATGCTGTGGGCATCAAGTTACGCAAAGCAAAATACTATTTTTCTGAAGGCAGAATTCGTGCATCATGGAATCTTTTATCACAGGTTCAATCCATCGAACCGTCACAGCCTGAGGTGTATATGGTCAAAGGCATGATTGAAGTGTTAAATAAAAAATTTGATGAGGCTGAAAACTGGTTTAATAAGGCGATAGAACTTGCCGGTGATGAAGCCGTTGACATGTATTATACCATTGCCTCTACGCTTGAAACAGCTCATCAGTACAAATCGGCATCGGCATATTATGAGATGGCATACAGGGCCGGTGGTAATACAGACAGCGAATTGCTTTACGACCTGGCTTACTGCAATGAAAAAGGCGGAAACATAGGAAGAAGTCTGAAATATTATCGCAAATACCTGGATGTTAATCCGTTTTCTGAAACTGCATGGTATAACCTTGGGGTAATCAATTACAACGACGAAAACTGGAAAAATGCTATGGAAGCATTTGAATATTCCCTTACCGTTGATCCCCGTTACTTACCAGCATTACAGGGAAAAGCCCGTGTATTGATACAACAGGAACTTTACGATAAAGGAATCAGTACGTATCTTGACTACCTTGATGAGGAAGCTCCGGATGCCGAAGCCTGTTTTGAAATTGGTGATGCCTACAGGCATGCAGGGCGTGACAAGGATGCACTCACGTACTTTAAGCTCGCCCTGAATAAAGACGATGAGTATGCGGATGC
Organism: uncultured Bacteroidales bacterium; assembly: GCA_964418565.1. GTDB lineage: Bacteria > Bacteroidota > Bacteroidia > Bacteroidales > ML635J-15 > JAQIBY01. The sequence goes on from CAYQMB010000034.1 coordinate 6,299, forward strand.
ACATTACGGCATTGCCCTGTTAAGTTTTGAGAAAGGTGAATACATGCAAAGCCTGATGCATTTGCGTTCTGCCATCAGAGTTTCTTCCTATAACCCCGATTACTGGTATACAGCAGCGCTTGCATCCAGAAATTTAGGGCTGCATGGTGAGGCTGAGGATGCTTTTGAAAAAGCCCTGGAGCTTTATCCTTACGATCCGGAGTTTTGGTTGGGGTATGCTGATTTAAAATACGATAGTGGTAAACTTGAACTTGCCATTGAACTGCTTACCCGCGGAGCCTCTTACAACAAAAATACGGCCACCATCAAATACCGCCTTGCAGGTTATCATCTGGAAAAGGAAGATAAGTTTAATGCCATATCATACTTTGCCCAGGCAGTTGAACTAAACCGTGAAGCTTCCGGTGATTTCTTCCGCGAATACCCCAATGCGCAATATCTCGATGAATTGCATGACCTTCTTAATAAAAATAATTAATATTGCCCTCCCACTAATGGTGCAACTATGAAAGAATCAGTAAAAAATGCATTTTTGTATGGTATTAAAGGCATGGCCATGGGAGCTGCCAATGTGATTCCCGGTGTGTCCGGTGGAACAATTGCGCTGATTACAGGCATATTTGAGCGACTGATTAATGCCATCAAATCCTTTAATTTGACAGCTCTGAAATTGTTGCTCAAAGGCAGATTCCGGGAGTTTGTAAAGCATGTGGATTTGTTCTTTCTTACCTTTGTACTGCTCGGCATTGCTGTTGCCATTATTTCCATAGCGCGCCTGTTTGAATTTCTGTTCGAAAATCATCCCATATACATCTGGGCTTTCTTTTTTGGTCTGGTGCTTGCCTCAGTGTATTTTGTCGCTAGGCGGATTGAGAAGTGGAACTGGGCGGTAATCCTGAATTTTCTCATCGGAACAGCTGTGGCGGTAAGCATTTCAGTGCTTACTCCGGCTTCCGGTAGTGACGCTGTATGGTATGTGGCCCTCTGCGGTGTTGTGGCTGCCTGTAGTATGATACTGCCGGGTTTGTCCGGATCCTTTGTTTTGATATTAATGGGCAATTATCAACTCATCATGATTGATGCGGTGAATAACCTTGATCTTGGTATACTGATTCCTACCGTGGTGGGAGCCGCCATTGGGATACTCGCTTTTTCGTGGATTTTATCCTGGGTGTTTAAAAAGTTCAGAAATCAGACCATTGCGCTGCTGTCCGGTTTTATACTCGGCTCTCTTGGCATATTGTGGCCCTGGAAACATGAAATAATAAAACCATTTGACGGGGTGATGAAAACCGTGGGTTACGATTGGTATCTCCCTGAAATCAATGCCGGATTTTTCATCGCTGCAGGCTTAATGATTGCAGGCATTGCAAGCATCTGGGCAATGGAATACGCCGCCCGTGAAAAAGAGAAACCTTAAAGCAAGCCTGGATTATTTTTCGTTCAGTATTTCCTGATAAATTTTACAATTATCATCATCAAAACAGACAAAATACACCGTATCCGGTGAATTGTCTTCCTGCTGGCTTTCCCGTACCGTTTGTATTGCAATCCGGGCTGCCTTTTCTTTGGGAAAGCCATAAACGCCTGTGCTAATGTTGGGAAAGGCGATGGATTTTATAGCGTGGTCTGATGCAAGCTTCATGCTTTCCCTGTATGCAGATGCCAGCAGCGTTTCTTCTCCCTTATTTCCGCCGTGCCATACAGGACCAACCGTATGGATGACGTAATCCGCAGGGAGTTTAAAACCGGGAGTAATGCGTGCTTCGCCGGTAGGACAACCATCCATTTCACGTGTTGTATTAAGCAGCTCAGGACCAGCTGCCCTGTGTATGGCACCATCCACACCACCGCCACCCAAAAGGCTTTCATTTGCAGCATTAACGATGGCATCGGTTTCCATTTTTGTAATGTCTTCTTTGATGGCTTTAATTGTTTTCATGGCAATTGTGTTTTGTGAAATGTAATCTGTCTTTATCGTATCCTTCAGCTTTCATCAGGCTGAATATGTGTTTCATTTCTTCTTCGGATAACTGTTTCTCCCGGGCGAGTATCCAGCAGTAATTTTTTGAGGGACTGCCCACAAGCGCCCATTGGTAATCATCATCCAATCCAATTATCCAGTATCCTGCACGAAACGGCCAGAAAAACTGAACCTTCAGTTTTGTGTTGTTGCTGCCTTTTACCGGAAAGGCTTTTCCTTTAATGGATTTTGCGTTGCCGCTTTTGTTGCAACGGTTAATAACCTGCACATAGCGGCCTTTGGGTGTATAAGCAGCAGTAACACAGGAGCAGCCTTGTTCAAAACTGGTGGGGTAGCGGGCAATTTCATACCAGGTGCCCGCATACTTTTCAAGGTCAACGGATTCTACCCGCGTTGGTACGTCGGCAGATTTACAGGAAAACAACATAAGCATTAGTATTAGAGCACTCGAAAATGCTTTCATACCACATTTACAAACAAACGCTTATATTGTTTACCTGTGCTAGCGCAGGCTGGCACCAAATTGTTTTTCAAAGGTTTTGGTGAGCTTATCCATGATTTTGTCAATCTGTTTGTCCTTCATGGTTTTATCCTTGTCCTGAAGCACAAAACTCAATGCATAGGATTTTTTTCCTTCTTCGATGTTTTCACCTTCGTAAACATCAAACAGGTCAACGGACTTCAGGTATTTGCCTTCGGCATTCAGCGCAGCTTTACGCAAATCATCAAACCTGACATCTTTATCAAGCAGCAGAGCCAGATCGCGGTGCACTTCGGGGAAGCGGGGCAGGAGTGTAAAGCGGTGATCTGCTTTCTGAGCTTCCTGTATGAGTGCATCAAAGCGGAAACTTGCATAATATACATCCTGTTCGATGTCGAGCATTTCGCAGACGTTGTGTTTTACAAGACCGATAGTGAAAATGCTGCGTTTTTTGCGTTTAAACTCCAGTGCATACTCAAATAATTCCGATTCTTTTTCTTTTATTTTAAGTACCGCCGGATCAATACCCAGACTTTTTATCACAGCATCAGCCGTGGCCCGCAGGTGATAAAAATTTGTGGCTTGCTCTTCCTGTGTCCAGTGTAATGCATGGAAATTTCCGCTAAGCCAGATGCCCAGGTGTTTTTCTTCAAAATAGTTGTTTACCGGATTTTCTTCATCCCGTTCACCGGCTTTAAAGTAGTGCTTGCCAAATTCGTACAACCGCAGGTTTTTGTTTCTGTGGCTGATGTTTCTGGAAATGGCTTCCAGACCTGAAAATATCAGGTCGCGACGCATGATGTTTAACTCGCTGCTGCCGGGATTTGCCAGGTAAACCAGAGATTCTTCGGGATAATCACTGAGCTCCTTGTAATAAGCATCGTTCGAGAGCGAATTGCTCATGATTTCATTAAAGCCGCGGGCTGATAGAAAATCCGACAGGGATTGCTGCAGCTTTTCGTTATCGGCTTCATGTGAGATGTTGAGAGAGGCATGCAATTTATCGGCAACGGGCGTATTGTTGTACCCGTATATGCGAAGGATTTCCTCTGCTACATCTGCCGGGCGCGTGACATCCGCTCTGTATGGCGGGATGGCGAGTTCCAATTCGTTTTTATTCTCCTTAATGATTTTGATATCCAGATAGCTGAGAATTGCCTTGACATCACTGAGCGGAATCTCGGTGGCAAACATGGATGTCAGGTAATCCGGTTTCAGGGTAACCTGTGCCGGTTTTACCTTTTCGGGATATACATCGGATATTTCTGATGATATTTTTCCGCCTGCAATTTCCCTTATCAGTATGGCTGCACGTTTCAATGCATATATGCACATATCCGGATCGGCGCCGCGCTCGAAACGAAATGAAGCGTCGGTGCTAATGCCATGCTTTCGGGCCGTCTGGCGTACGTGTACCGGATCGAACCAGGCAGATTCCAGGAAAACGGCTTTGGATGCACTGGAGATTCCGGAGTCAGCACCACCCAATACACCTGCAATACACATGGGACCTTCTGCATTGCAAATCATCAGATCGTCTGCAGTGAGTTTGCGCTCAAGATCATCCAGGGTGGTAAATGGTGTGCCTCCCGGCAATTTTTTAACAATCACTTCATTGCCTTCAATTTCATCCACATCAAATGCATGCAGGGGATGACCGGTTTCATGAAGAACAAAATTGGTGACATCCACGACATTGTTTACGGGTTTAAGGCCAATGGATTTAAGCCGGTTCTGAAGCCACTGCGGACTTTCTTTTACAGTGATGTTTTCAATGGTGCAACTGACATAGCGTTTGCATGCCTCGGGGTTGTCAATGTGTACCGGTATGCTGAGATTGGTGTTATCCGCTTTGAAACCGGAAACATCGGGGCGCTGGAGGTGGCGTTCCTTGCCCTCATAACTGAGTCGTGCAGCCAGATCCCGGGCTGTACCCATATGAGAGGCGGCATCAATGCGGTTGGGAGTGAGGTCGATATCAATGATGGTGTCTTTTGTGACTTCAAAATGCTCGGACATAGGTAATCCTGCAGGCAGATCATCCGGAAGCACCATAATACCGGCGTGATCATCGCTCAAGCCGATTTCATCTTCGGCACATATCATACCTTCAGAAGGTTCGCCGCGCAGTTTTGCTTTTTTGATTTTCAGTTGCTCGCCGTTCATTTGCAGGGTAGTACCAACGGTAGCCACGGGCACTGTCTGTCCGGCAGCAACATTGGGAGCGCCGCAAACAATGGGTAAATCCCTGTCACCACCAACATCCACGGTAGTAATGCTGAGTTTGTCAGCGTTGGGATGCTTTTCACAGGTTTTTACTTTGCCCACGACAATGCCTTCAAGCCCGCCGGGGATGTTTTCAAACGCTTCGGTTCCCGCTACTTCCAGACCGATATCTGTCAGGTGATGGAGGAGGGATTCCCCGTTTATGTCACTCAGTTCAATGTATTCGTTCAGCCAGTCGAGCGATATTTTCATCTTTGATTGTCTTTATGTTTCGTGCAAAAGTAAGAAAAAAGATGATTGGATAAAAGCCGGAACCGAAGCCTGCCTGCCTTTTGGCAGGGATGTCGAATTTCGAAGTGGATTGAGGGACGGAGAGATTGAGATTCGGAATGCGATTTATCGCATTCCGAATCAGTACAACAATCTGATGAATTGATGATTGAGAGAGGAGGAGACGAAGAGATGGTGTGACGGAGCGGGTGAGTTGCACTGTGAATGAGACCTGGCAGGTTGCGCTCAGACGGAAATTTCTTTGCTAAGCCCGCCTCCCACCCGTTTTTGTTTTTTCTGCAAAAACCATGACAAAAGCGGACTTTAACTCAAAGTGGTAAGTGCCTGAGAACACAAGGCGGCTGAGGAACGACAGCAATAGCCGCAGCGTCTCGAATTCACCTTAACTCCAAAACCGTTAGTTTGTATTTATTGAAAATTAGCTGATAACAAATTCTCTAAAATTTGTTTCATCGATAATCATAGCTTTCGCATTATAGTTATTCATAAATGTTTTGGGCAATTTCTGATTTTTCTTTTTACGCCATTTGAATTCAAATCCAAAAATTTCACTACCAATTTCCTCAACAAAATCAACTTCTTGCTGCTGTTTTGTTCTCCAAAAGTAGCTTTTTGCTAAGCTTTGCTTATACTCGTTTTGTTTTATTCTCTCAGAAATAAGAAAGTTTTCCCATAACGCACCTTTATCTGCTCTTGAGTCTAAAGGATTAAAATTTCCGATAAGCATATTTCTTACACCATTATCGTAAAAATATATTTTTTTGTTTGTTTTTATTTCATTGCGTACATTCCTGCTAAAACTGCTTAATTTGAAAATAATGTATCCTTTTTGTAAAATATCAATGTATTTACTTATTGTATTTTTATCCACCTTTACGATTTGTGCAAGCTCTGAGTAATTTACTTCGCTCCCAATTTGTAAGGCAAGTGCTTGAACCAGCTTTTCAAGTATTTCAGGCTTTCTGATTTCTCCTAAAGCCAGTATGTCTTTATACAAATAACTATTGACTAAATTTCTCAGAACACTTATTTCATCACCGGCATGATTTATGACGTCAGGATAAAAACCATAAAGCAACCGGTTCTCTAAGCCTTGTTCTGAAACAATATAACCATGATGATTTTCATATTCTTCCCATGAAATTGGAAATAATTGATACTCCCATTTTCTCCCGGTTAAAGGTTCATTTATTTTATTCGACAAATCAAAGGATGATGAGCCACTGGCAAACAATTGAATATGTTTGAATCTATCGGTAATTATTTTCATTGTAATACCAATTCCCTTAATTCTTTGCGCTTCATCAATAAACACGTATTTGTGCTTTCCAAGTATTCTTCGAATGACTTCAGTACTTGGTTCTGTTAGTAAAGCTCGTGTTTTAGGATCATCACCATCAAGAAATAAATAATTCTCATTTTCTAAAATTGATTCAATTAACGTTGTTTTTCCTACCTGCCTGGGACCGGTAACAACAATCGCCTTTCCTGAATCCATTCGTTTGATGATTTGTTCTCTAATTGTTCTTGCATACATATTTTTCCTTTTTTACAAATATAATAACTTTTCGTGAATAAAAACACTTAAAGAAATAACTAATGGTGAATATATACCCGTATGGTTATAACTATTGGTGACTGAGGAGCGTTGAGGTGGCTGAGCGTTGCACAGAGCTTTTCGAAGTGGTTGCAGCAAGCAACCGCATTCAAAAAGCACAGCCGATTTCCACCACCTGATCTGCCAGCCGGCGGATCAAACACGCGTGTTCCGCCAATTGTCGGACAGGCATGACAAAAGCGATAGATCAATCATTCAACCCCTTCAGGGTTGTGAAGTGAATCGGGGCTTAATTCCACCGGTTTCACCGGCGGTTATTCACATTGAAGCCCTTCGGGCTTCTCCTTCTCAGCGAGAGCTTAATGATCCGCCAGCCTGCGGATCAAATACGCCTGTTCCGCCAATTGTCGGACAGGCCGCCAACTGGCGGAAGTAGCCACAGGTGAAACCCGTGGTACCTAAGCCACCCACATAGATAGCTTTTGGCGGCATTTCTGAAATAATAAATGTGGAACATAAAACAGAAAGTCGGGCTTATCCTGCAGCCTGACGCAGGCCGGCATCCTGCAATGTCGGACAGGCGATTTTCTGCGCTGTGCCATAGCGATTGAAATGAGCTCATGAGCACAGCATGGCAGAAATGCCTGTGTGGCTTTGCAGATACAGGCCGCAGGCAGTGACCATGCCTGATGGAGAGTAAAATGCTCCTGCTGCCCAACTAAAAATCACACCCAAATTATAAAGCACAAAAAAAACGCCCTCATCAGGTAAGAGCGTTTTGTGTATCGTATGGTAATCTGTCCTTAACCGAGGAAGGGGTATTTGTAATCGGTTGGGGGAACAAGACCTTCTTTTATTGAGCGGGTGTTGACCCAGCGTACCAGGTTCAGGTAAGAACCGGCTTTGTCGTTGGTGCCGGATGCACGTGCGCCGCCAAAGGGCTGCTGGCCTACAACTGAACCGGTTGGTTTGTCGTTCAGGTAGAAGTTGCCGGCAGCGTAAGTGAGCTTGTCTTTGCCCAGCAGGAGTGCTTCGCGGTCGCGGGCAAAAATGGCGCCGGTCAGAGCGTATTCTGAGGTGTTGTCACACAGCTCCAGAGTTTCTTCGTATTTGTCGTCCTCGTAAATGTAAACGGTCATCACGGGGGCGAAAATTTCTTCTTCCATGCTCACGTAATGTGGGTCTTTTGCTTCGATGACGGTGGGCTCAATGAAATAGCCTTTGGATTTGTCCCCGTTTCCGCCAAAAACAATTTCTGCATCTTTGCTTGCTTTGGCATCTTCGATGTATTTCATGGTGTTGTCGAAAGATGCTTCATCAATCACGGCGTTAACAAAGTTTGAGAAATCGGTAACGTCGCCCATTTTGATTTCAGCCAGCATTTCGCCAATGTGTTCTTTGATTGCCGGCCAAAGTGATTTTGGCAGGTAAGCACGTGAAGCTGCGGAGCATTTCTGTCCCTGATATTCGTATGCAGCACGGACAATGGCCACGGCAACTTCTTTGGCATCAGCAGATTTGTGAGCAAAGACAAAGTCTTTACCACCGGTTTCGCCTACAATTCTGGGATAGGCTTTGTATTTCTGGATGTTGCCGCCGATGGTTTTCCAGAAGTTCTGGAAAACAGGGGTTGATCCGGTGAAATGTACACCACCAAGGTCGGGACTGTCAAAAGCTATTTTGCCGATCAGGCCACCAGATCCGGGAAGGAAGTTGATAACACCGTCGGGCATGCCTGCTTCCTGGTAGATTTTCATCAGGAACCAGTTGCTGAACAGTGCTGTGCGTGAAGGTTTCCACAGTGCAACATTACCCATAAGCACAGGGCTCATCGGGAGGTTTGATGCGATGGCTGTGAAATTAAATGGGGTGATGGCAAATACAAAACCTTCCAGCGGGCGGTACTCAAGACGGTTGAGAACCCCTTTTACTGACATGGGCTGATCTTCGTATATGTCTGTCATGTATGATGCATTGAAGCGAAGGAAGTCGATGGTTTCGCATGCAGCATCAATTTCAGCCTGATGAACATTTTTACCCTGCCCAAGCATGGTGGATGCATTAATCAGGTCGCGGTATTTGGTGGAAAGCAGTTCTGCAACCTTTAAAATGATGGATCCGCGCTCCTGATACGGCATGTTTTCCCATTTCTTTTTGGCTTCCATGGCTGCGTCAATGGCCATTTTTACCTCTTTTTCACCAACCTTGTGATAACGCGCCAGCACATGCTGATGGTCTGTCGGCATGGTAACGGTTTCAATATTGCCGGTTTTAATTTCTTTACCGCCAATGACGGGAAATATTTCATGCTCCTCACTCATAAGGCGTTCCAGCTCTTTCTGGAGTGATTCGCGTTCTTCGCTACCGGGAGCATACCCTTTTACCGGTTCGTTTTCGGGGAATTCAAAGTGATAAATTGAATTGTTCATAGGACTGCTTTTTTAAATTCAACGTTTTATTTGTACAAATTTAAAATTGTTTTGAAAAAATCAAAATGACGAATGTTATATTTTTAATGAATGATTCCCTTTATTTTTGAAGAATAACTTTTAGTTTTGTTTAATTAATTAAATCGAAGCGTTAAACTATGAAGAAAATATTAGTAACCGGTGCTCTTGGCCAGATAGGATCTGAGCTAACCGACAGCCTGAGAGAGAAATACGGCAAGAACAATGTGGTAGCAACTGATATACAGGAACCCTGCGATGAAAATAAAAAAGCTGGTCCCTGTGAAAAACTTGATGTGCTTGATAAAGCAGCGCTGGAGACAATGGTTGAAAAATACAGTATTGACACCATTTATCATCTTGGTGCTATCCTTTCAGCTGTGGGAGAGAAGAAGCCACAACTGGCATATGATGTCAACATGAACGGCTTGTTTAATGTTCTTGAAATTGGCAGGGAAAAGAAACTGGAACGCATTATGGTGCCCAGCTCCATCGCAGCGTTCGGACCCGATTCACCCAAAAACAACACACCGAATGATACCATTCAGCGTCCCACTTCCATGTATGGCGTGACAAAAGTTGCCGGCGAATTGCTTGGTAATTATTATGTCAAACGGTTTGGGTTGGATGTGCGTGGTGTCAGATACCCGGGGATTATTTCATATAAAACCCTTCCGGGTGGTGGAACCACGGATTATGCCATCGATATTTTCTATGAAGCCATAAAGAATAAAAAATATACCAGTTTTCTGGATAAAGATTCACGCCTTCCGATGATGTTTATGTCTGATGCCATTAAATCCATCATGGATCTTGCAGAAGCTCCATTTGAGAATCTGAAACATCATGCGGATTACAACGTTGCAGCAGTGAGCTTTACGCCGGCAGAACTGGCCGAAGCCATCAAAAAGCGTATCCCTGAATTTGAAATTGATTACAAACCGGATTACCGTCAGGAAATTGCAGATTCATGGCCTGCAAGTCTGGATGATTCCTGTGCCCGCGAAGAATGGGGCTGGTCTCATGAATACGGACTTGAGGAAATGGTGGATGTAATGCTTGAGAAAATTAACGAAAAACTATCCTAAAACTTCAACATTATGAGTCTTGATAAACTTAACAAAGTGCTTGACAAAGAAGTGAAAGCGCTTGAAAATAAAGGAACCGCCAAAGGTGATGAAATGGTCATTGAAAATGTTATCCCGGCAAAAGGGGATAAAGGCCCGCGCTATCTGATCCGTGGTTATGGTGACAAAGAATTCATCAAAATGAACTCCAATTCCTACCTGGGTGTCAGCATGCACAAGGATGTAATCAAAGCTGAAGAAGAAGCTGCCGTAAAATACGGCGTCGGACCCGGTGCTGTGCGTTTTATCAGTGGCACGTATGATTTGCATGTGGAGCTGGAAGAGCGGCTTGCCAAACTGCACAATCGTGAATCCGGTATGATTTTCAGCAGTGCGTATGTAACCTCAATGGGCGTGATTGTTCCACTGGCAACCAAAGAAACGGTTTTCGTAAGTGATGAGTTGAACCACAACTGCATCATTCAGGCCATGCGCCTGAGTAGGCCTGCCGGTAAATTCATTTACAAACACAACGACATGGCCGATATGGAAGCCAAACTACAGGAGGCTGTAGGGGCAGGCAAACGTGTGCTTTTGGTTACCGACGGTGTTTTTTCCATGCGTGGTGATTATGCGCCTCTGGATGAAATCCAACGCATTGCCGAAAAATACGAGGACAAGTTTGAAGAAGGCATTATTACCATTGCGGATGATTCACACGGTGTTGGCGCTTACGGCGAAAACGGACTGGGTACGGAAGAAATTACCGGCGGCAAAATGGATATTCTGATTGGTACCCTGGGTAAAGCCTTTGGTGTTAACGGCGGTTATGTGGTTAGCTCTGAGAAGGTAACACGCTTTCTGCGTGAAACGGCGCCCATGTACATCTATTCAAACCCGATTACCAATTCAGAATGCGCGGCTGTGTTAAAAGTGCTGGACATTATGGAATCCGGTGAAGGCAAAAAACGCCTGAAGCACCTCGGTGAGATGACAGCACGTTTTGAAAAAGGCCTTGTGGACAATGGCATGGAAACCATCGCAGGCCCACATCCTGTGACACCGCTGATGGTGCGCGACACGGAAAGAACTTCAAAAATCGTACAGCACCTGAAAGAAAATGGCATTTTGGCTACCGGTCTGAATTTCCCTGTTGTCCCCAAAGGTGATGAAGAAATTCGTTTTCAGATAAATGGTGATCATACTGCGGCTGATATTGATTACGTGATTGATACCTTGAAAGCATTCAAATAAATCCGTTTTTTTTTGTTATTTACATAAAAGTCACCTTCGGGTGGCTTTTTTTTTTGGGTTCTGCTATCATAATATTATCAGAGCTGCCTGTTGGCAGTTGTATTGATTTACCGGTTGCCGGAGTCGTGGACAATTTGTTGTTTTCGAAAGAATAGATGCAAAAGCTGACAGGTGAAAAATGCTCACTTGTAGTAATTTCCGGCGAGGGCTTAGTTGTGATCAGGCAGATATAAAAATCAAAAAATCAATAATGTAAACATCCTGTGGTCTGATAATTATATCCATATTTCGGAGACTGGTTGTATAATAATTTGCCTGCGTGTCTCTTTGGTTCTTAATATAATGTTAAATTCGTATCCCAAAAAACAATGAGGATGATAAAGCGGGGGATAATTTTCATTATGATGTTGTTTTGTATGTTGAAGCTTACTATAGCCCAACAAAACAACAGGCAGTTATACGCTATGGAGCAGGACAGCACACATGTTGATTTTGTTTTCCAGGACACAAGTTTGTCAACAGAACTTCAAAACCAGGTGCGCGCTATGCAGCAAGAGGTTGTTAACAATGCCATTATTGGAAACTTCGAAGGCTTAACCGCGAATTTACAGCACCTGGCTTTCATTCACCTCAGACTTACCGATTACGAACAGTCGCTGGAATACCTGAGCATGGCATATGATTACTCTAAACGTTTTGATAACAAGCAAACTCAGGCCATTATCCTCCGCCGGCTGGGTACGGTATATACAGAAATGGGCTTGCATGAAAAAGGCATGACGTTTTTACGAAGGTCTTACCGATTGTTTCAGGAAACAGGAGACACCATAAACTATGAATTTGCCAAATCGCTTAAAAATGTTGGGTTAAATTATTCGCGGCAAAAGGACTACCGTAAGGCACTAACCTATTTTAAGCAGGCGCTTCAGCTTGCAAAAATACTGGACATGCCTGTGGAGGCTGCATCCAGCTATGCTAACATGAGTGGGGCTTATATCTATCTGAACAGTCCGGATTCAGTGCTGTATCTGTTGGATAAGGCCGAACGGATTTTTTCTGAGCATAATGATTCGCTTGGCCTTGGGACTGTGTACAACAACCGTGGCGAGTATTACATGAGAAACGGAGAATATGAAAAGGCCCTTGATATGTTTACCAGGTCAAATGTCGCATATAGTAAGGTGCATGAAAACCGGTTCAGGGTGAATGCATTAAAAAATATTGCATTGATGCATGATAAACTCGGCCATAAAGACAAATCTGTCGACATGTACCAGAATTACATCCAGGCAAATGCTACTTTGATGCGCAATAAGCTCAATAATACCATTCAAAACATGGATGCACGGTACCATTTTGTCGAGCAGCGCAGGCGGGTTGAAAATCAGTTGGCATTATCACAGAAACAGGCCAAGGTTAAATCCTACCAGGTTATTTTGCTGGGCGGCTTGTTGATTGTTCTTGTTGTCGGCTCTGTGGTTTACACGCGGCAGAGAAGGGTAGAGGCAAAGCTTGTAAAAATGCAGCTTGAGCAGGAAAAAAATGAAAAATCCGATTTGCGCAGTGAAATTAATTTCAAGGATCGTGAAATGGAGGGGTTTGCCTTAAACATTACCCACAAAAACCGTATGCTTGAGAAAATCAAGGAAAGCCTTGACAGCTTGAAGGATGATAAGGGCACCGATACAAAAAAAGTCCGGGATATTAAGTTTATGATTGACCAGTTTTTGCATAACGATAAAGAACTGGATGATTTTCATAAGCAGGTGGAAATTCTGCAGCAGAATTTTCTCTATATCCTTAAGGAAAAATTTCCGCAACTCAGTGAAAACGAAACACGCTTATGTGTGCTACTGCGCCTGGGTATCAGCTCCAAAGACATTGCTGTTATGCGTAATGTTTCGGAAAAATCCGTACACATGGCTCGTTACAGGCTGCGCAAAAAAATGGGACTGGATTCCAACCATAACCTGGTAGAATACCTGAAAGAAATCTGATTTTGCATTTTATTTTATTATGCAAACCACTTTCATTCCTTCTTATTTTTATCATTTACGAAACCACCGTACTTTCTTCGGATGCAAGACCGACATTTCTTATTGCAAAGCCAATACCTAGTAAAACCGGAAAGGTAACACTATGTGATGCTTAGCTTGTGTTGTAGAGGCAATGTAGTGTATACAGCCAGTGTAAATCCTTAGTTGTATAGGTATTGTTGCTGTGGAATGTGTTGCGGAGGCTTGCAATTCACTTACATTTGCCGGCAGTGAATTCGTTCTCATGAAGCACCAATATAAATATCAGGTATTGACACCGGAAAGCAAAATTGCAGAATTTTGTTTTTCCGGTTCAATATTTTGCAACCCGGGGGAAGAAAACTGTTCCACAAAATACCCTTTCCACGGGTTGCTGAATTTTATTCACCAGTGTCTCCCCAATATAATAGGCTATCTCAAAAACAGATGTTACCACAATCCCAACATCTATCTATGGCGACCCTGCAAACGTTGGTTTTTGGAAATTACGTTTGCAATTTATTCTCTGAACACGTGTCGCCACTCTATTCCCAAAACCTCAGGATGACTTCTGATGTCTAACTATTATTTGGATCTATCCCAGATATGACACTGGTGAAAGAGAGGGGGTTTACGGCTTGGCCCCCTCTCGTTTTTTCTGAACGTTTTCAAACTAAATATATCCGGTCTAAATAAGGAAATCATGTTGCAGGAAATGTTTGAAGGTTGATTTTTTTTCTAATTTAGCGGGCAAATCAAAACAAATTGCAGATTATGACACGAAGTGATGTACAAAAAACGCTTAAAGATTCCGCTGCAATGAGATGGCTGGCGCTGTTACTTGTCAGTGGACTGATGTTAGCGACTTACTGGTTCCAGGATTTCTTCTCCGGACTGAAAGGCCTTATGGAAACCCAGATGGGTTTTACCAGTGAAGAGTTTGGACGATTGATTGGATTAACCACCATTGCCAACATGTTTGGTATGATTATCGTCGGTGGTATGATTCTTGACAAGTGGGGTGTGCGCATCGCCGGACTTGCATTCGGTGGACTTGCCGTACTTGGTGGTGCCATTACCGCAATGGCTGCTGCCGGTGTATTTGGTGAAGAGCACAGTACACAGCTTACTTTCATGATTATCGGACGTATTCTGTTTGGATCCGGACTGGAGGTGGTTTGTGTGGTTGCTACCACTACCATGGTGAAATGGTTTAAAGGCTACGAGCTCGCCCTGGCAATGGCAATTAACATGGGTTTCGGACGACTCGGGTCGGCTATGGGTATCGCAATTTCTCCCGATATCTCGGGTACCGTTTCTCCGGCTGTAACATTTGCCGCTGCTCTGCTCGGCGTAGCACTGATTATGTTCGTGATTTATGTCTTCTTTGACATCAAACTCGACCGTCAGCTTAAAGCCAAAAAAGCTGCGGAAGTTGCAGAAGGAGGCGCACAGGAAGAGGAAGAAGAGTTTAAATTTTCGGATCTGTTTAAACTGATTAAAAACCCATCCTTTATTTACATCGCACTGCTTTGTGTATCTTTTTACGCTGCAGTGTTTCCATTTATTCAGTATGCTCCCGACCTGCTGATCAATAAATTTAACTTTACTGCTGTGTTGCCGGAAGGTGGATTTCAGCTTAATGGCAGTACATCCCTGGGAACGGCTGTGATTTATGTTGGACTCTTTATTTATGCGCTTTTGTTTTCTATTGTTCCGTCACGCATGAAAACCATGAGCAAAAAAGTACTTTCTCTGGTCCTTATCCTGGGTACATTTGCGCTCTTTGCATACCTGCTCAGAGACACCTTTGCCATCTGGTTTAAAAACGGTTCAAAAACAGCAAGCCTTATACCGCTGGGTACCATCATCTTTACACCAATTTTTGGAAACTATGTTGACCGCAAAGGCAAGGCCGCTTCTCTGATGATTCTGGGATCGCTCTTGCTGATTTTTGCACACATATCCCTCTCATTGTTTAATAACGTGATGCTGGCTTACCTGGGTTTGATCTCACTTGGTGTTGCTTTCTCTTTGGTACCTGCCGCTATGTGGCCGTCTGTGGCCAAAATTGTTCCACAACGGCGACTGGGAACAGCCTATTCTACCATGTTTACCATTCAAAACTGGGGACTGGGTGCATTTTTCTGGGGCATTGGTGCCTTATTGCAGGCTGTAAATCCAACCGTAGTTGCAAATCGTACCGCGCTCAACGAGCAGCTGGCATCCAATGGATTATCACAATCTGAAATATCTCAGGAAATTATCAAAATGAAAGATCCTATGATAACGTCTGAATTTGGTAGTTACACCCAGGAGTACATTTACGATTACACCATCCCGATTTTTATCCTCGTGATTTGTGGGGTGATTTCCATATTCCTGGCTTTCAAACTCAAGCAGGCGGATAAGCGTCAGGGCTACGGCCTTGAACTTCCATCCAGTGAAAAGGGTGAAGGCGCTGTGGATTAATAACAAAAGAAAATTTCTGAATTTATACACTTATGACAGGCTGCATTTTTACAATTGCAGCCTGTTTTTGTTATTTTTGCCCTTAAACCAAGTCGATGTATTTATGAAAAGAATTAGTCTGCTTACAGTAGCCCTTTTAGGGTGTTTATTTTCCGGACTTGCACAAAGCAATTCCATTTTATGGGAAATCACAGGTAAAAAGCTTGAAAAACCTTCCTACCTGTACGGAACCATTCATATCCAGGCAGAGGATGTTTTTTCCTTTGATCCGCTCGTATACAATAAACTCAAATCATGTGATGTTCTGGCTGTTGAATTGGTGATGGATGAAATTGATAAAACTGCTGTCAGAGATAAAATGATCATGGAGGAAGGCAGCATCAAAGATTATCTGACAGAAGAGGAGTATGATTTGCTGGATTCTGTTGTAAAGGAGAAAGTTGGACAACCCCTTTTTCTTTTTGAGAAAATGAAACCGTTTTTTCTGTCATCTCAGATCATGCAAACATCTATGCCAAAGGAAAAGCCACTTGCGTTGGACATGCATTTAATTGCTTCAGCCAGAAAAATGGATATGGAGGTTGTGCCTCTTGAAGAGTTCTCTGATCAGATCGGTGCCATTGATAAAATCAGCCTGCAGGAACAAACCGATATGCTGATGGATAATATTACCGATGCTGAAACCAGTATGGAAGAGGAGTTTGAAAAACTTGTCCGTGCTTATGTCAGTCAGGATCTCGACAGCCTTAAAATCATGATGCAGGATACAGCTCTGCCCGAAGCATTTGCAAAAGAATTGCTCGTGCGCAGAAACAAAGGTATGGCCGGGGAAATTCATAAAATTATGAAAAAGAAAAGTGTGTTTGCCGCTTTTGGTGCAGCCCACCTCGTAGGTGAAAAAGGTGTGATCGAACTCCTGCGCAAAAAAGGATACACTTTAAAACCTGTACCCTTTGACTTTGATATCAGTAAAAACTGATTATACTTCTGATTGCATATTTTTCACAATCCTAAGCACAAGCCTGCGGGGTGAAAAACGGGTGATAAACGCTAAAAACCGGTTTTTTCGACCGTGAATGGCCACAAGACGGCCTTTCATCATTGCCTTGAACCCAAAAGCTGCTACTTCCATTCCGGTCGGCAGCTTTTTCGCCTTAAACAGCTTTGTGTTTTCGGCCTCAGCACCTTCTTCAAAACCGGTGCGGGTAGGACCGGGGCATAATGCCGTTACGGTGATGTTTTTATCCTGATTCTCAGCATATAAAGCCTGGCTGAGTGCCAAAACATAATGCTTGGTCGCGTAATAAGTGGCCATATACGGCCCGGGAGTAAAGGCGGCCAGTGAGGCAACCATTAGAATTTTTCCTTCAGAGGCTTCGCGCATCGCTGGTAAAAATGCATGCGTAAGTTTGGTAAGAGCATCCATATTCAGATGCATCATGCTCTCCAGCTTGTCATAATCTCTGTCCACAAAAGAACCGTAATCACCCACGCCGGCATTGTTTACCAGATACTTGACAAACAACTCCTTATCTTCCACCTCCCGTATGAGTTGATTGACATCACCACTTTTGCTTAAATCTGCTGATTTATACCAGGCGGTAATGCCATATTGGTTTTCCAATTGCGCCGATAAGCGTTTTAATTTATCATGACTGCGGGCTACGAGAAAGACGTCTGTGTTTTTCTGGGCAAACTGATGGGCAAGGTACATGCCAATGCCACCTGATGCGCCAGTAATGAGAGCAATTTTGTTTTGCATATGTTTGTTTTCTTAAGAAACAAGCAATCGCAAAAACTGTTTAAATCGAATTAAAATTCTCCAAAACGGTATTTGAGACCTGCACTGAGAGCCATGTTTGTACCACGATAATAGGTTGAGCCACTGCTGATCTCATTGTCACTGATGTACAACACCTCCATCTGATACAAATCCCGGAACCCACAGGCGAAACGGCAGGCAGCATGCAACGCAATTCGCGGTGAAAGGGCGTAGGTGAGTTTGAGTCCTGCCAAAGCCTGAATGCCAATTGTGTGATTTATGCTTTCGCTGGCGATGGTCTGGCTGATGGTGTCATTATAATATGGCCGAATTTGTGGATTATATGGATCAAAAATCAAACTGTCACCTTCATAACGGATATTTGTATCGACATGCCCTTTGGACTTGTTTGAAACAATAAGGCCAAGACCTGCGTAAGGTTTGATTTCCAACCTGTCATTACACAACAACTGGCGGTAGTGCAGACGTAAAGGCAGCTGGATGAAATTGACATCTGAATTGCCTCCGTATCCAAAAGATGCATCAATTTCATTATGGATGGTAAAACTGCTGTTGAATAAGTGAGCATAAAGGCCTGTTTCAAGGTTTATGCGATCACTCAGATTGTATCCGAAAAACAGACCGGTTTTAAAGTCGGTGCCGGCCATGAATATTGGCAAATACATTTGTAAGCCGCTAACATCGCCTTCATTGCGGGATGCATAAGAAACAGATGCCGCTTCTATACCGGCGTAAAACGGAAAATGTGCTGCCTTTTTATGCTTTTTAAGTCGCAGTGGACGTGTTTCTTTCCGTTTTTCAGCGTTTTGCCAAATCGTGCTTAGCTTCCAGGCTACAGCTACACCCATATACAGGTAATCACCATAGCTGGTCTGTATGGCATGGTATTCTTCACTGTTATTATAGGTATACCATGTATGATGCTCTATAATCTTGTTAAAACCAGAAGTGTAGCGCCCAACGAGAGAATAATTGATGTTGTATTCTGTTGCATATTCCAGTGCAATACCCATCTCAGCCATGTGAAAAAACCGACTAAAATCGGAGTACGAACCATACGAGTACTCATAATCACCCAGATCAACAGATGCCATACTAAGCTGGCCTGTTTCAGAGCTTTCATCGGTTTTCGGATAATAGTACGTGTCTATGCCCAGCTTATACCCAAGAGAAGAATTTAACCACAAGGCATTTTTATACAGATTTATCCGGTACTGCAGGCGTAAGGGTATTTGCAAAGACATAAGTTCATTGCTGTATCCCATGGCAAACACATCTTTAAAAAACTGCCCGCTGTAATATTCATGGATATTCAGGCCGGTTTCAATGCGTATGTTTGGTAATATTCCCTGAGATAGGTTGAATTCATATGCCGTGGTAGGAATGCCGGTTTCCACATATCCGCCCTCATCCGTAAGGTGATACTGATCGAAAGCAATTCCGGCTCCGGCCTGAATGTGGGTGTCAGATTGCCCATATGCTGAGAGCATAAAAACCTGAATCAAGACTAGTAGAATAAGGTATTTTTTCATGGAAAGTAGATTTTAATGCAATAAAACTACAAATATTTCCGGTAAAATTCAATAAAAATGAACAGAATGTTGCAAATCACTCTACAATCAGCAAGTCGGTATAGGGCAGGGCATGGTTCCTTGTGAAAAACTCAAGTGTGTATATGCCGGATTCCAGGCAGGTGATATGTATGGTGTTTTGTCCTGTTTTTATCTGTCCTGAAAGTAGTTCTTTACCCTGCAAGTTGCTGATTCTGAAGTGAGAAAACGCATCGCAGTTGACCAGTTTTAATACGTTTTTGGCCGGATTGGGATAAAAACAGGTGGTGCCGGGGAAATTGCCTTCAATACCCGCCGCAGGATCAAAATCAGAGCGAAAAAGCCTGGCTTCCTTTGTCTGAAACCGTTCACTTGATAAAATCAGTGAATGTGTATCAAACACAATGCCTTCAAGTTGATGAAAACTTCTGTTCAGGTTGTATTTTTGCCGCTCACCCGAGAAAAAATCCGCATCAAAATAATGATACAAGTGATACACAAATGCAGAGGTCATATACCTGCTATACCCCAACAGCAACAGGTTGTTTGACATGGTATCTACAGCAGCATCCGTAACCAGTCCGCCCACATCCATGCTGTCGCGAAGGGTTGCAGCATGATAGCCGGTGGCTTTTGGCAGGGAATACAGGTAGGTTTTTTCATTGCCCCAGTTTTTGCTGAATATATACAGCGAATCTCCCTGTGCAATCATCGCCTCGCAATCAAAATTGGTACTGTAGGCATCCCAGTCAAATTGCGTCTGATTCGGATAGTAAAATCCAATGGTATCTGCCAAAATGCTGTCG
>CAYQMB010000035.1:0-26204 GCA_964418565.1 uncultured Bacteroidales bacterium
ATAATGTTTTTCAGATCTTCAGTGGTTTCTTTGTACAAATCCTGATCCTCCAGCCTTACAATCCAGGCCGTAAGCCCATTGCCGATGCTCAGATACTCCTGTGTGGTTTTGATGTCCATATAAGCCAGCCTGTTGTTGAGCTGAGGTACAGGATAGGAGATGATACCGACCATAGGGTACAAACCAGCAGCACTGATGCCGTGGTATCCCTGGCCGATGAAAACGGCTGTATCACCAATGCCGAGATTCAGATAATTTGCAAGTTCTTCTGCCAGAACAACAGATTTTTCACCGGTTCTTGGCATGCGGCCTTTTACCAGCTTATTCTTTACTTCGGTGAGTTTATCGTCCTTATCAGCATCAAGCCCAATGATGATTGCACCTTTTGTTTTGTTTCCCGCTGAGGCCAGAGAATATGTCTGAAGGCGCGGTAAAAGATCGCTGACATTGTCGTGCTCAAGAACAGCATTTTTAAGGCTGTCATTCGGCATAAATGCGTTGTTTAGTACCTGCTCATCCTGATAGCCCTCCTGATGAATCTGGACATAACCACTGTATTGCTCAACTGAATTTTTTATCATCTGATCGTAGGTGCCCAGTTGCAAGCCACGCATAAGAATCGCCAAAAACAAGGCAAAGAAAACCGATGAAATGGTAATCAGCGTTCTGCGGCGGTTCCGCCAGATGTTTCGCCATGCTAGTTTTGTGTAGTTCATAGTTTTGAATGTTATTATTAGGGTTTCAGGGTTTAGGTGTTAGGTGTTAGGGGTTAGGGGTTAGGGGTTAGGTTTTGGGAGGAAATTTTTTCCTAACCCCTAACCCCTAACACCTAACACCTAAACCCTGTCACCTGATTCTCTTCATATTCATCTGGCTGAAAAAGCCATCCTCAATTTCGTGGTTAAAATCCACTTCTTTCATAATCATGATGGTTTTATGACCTTCCTTGTCGGCCGGAATGGTGGTGAATTTTGTGGTAATCTCCTCGCTATCCATGGTTTTTACATCTGAGGCAAGCTCGGTTTTCACCAGGTAATCATCTTCATCATAATACTCAGTACGGAACATGTGATGACCGTCCTTTGATACCCAGGATATGAGTTTACCCCAAACCACAGGAGCATCCTCTTTGGGTATAAATTGAATTTTATAACAGGGCTGCCCGTTTATTTCTTCTTTATCCAGGATTTTGTGGGTATAATCGTTTACAATGGATGCCTGATTGATCAGATCATCGTTGGTAAAGTCAGAGCCCATCCAGGATTGCATCATCATCGAAGGCGGAAGTTTTACCATGCGGTTGATTTTGGGTTGCCAGTTCCACATCTCATTGTCTCGTTTCATGAAAACCTGACCTTTTTCCTGAGCTGGTGCTGTAATGTACACCATGGAATACTTCATTCCCTTGCTCCACGATTTCATGGAAATGCTGCGGTTCCAGTCCGGACGGACAATTTTCATGGTCATTTCGGCATAACTGGAAGTGCCGTTGACTTTTTCATAAGCGCTTTGCACAATTTCAGTTGCATCCTGGGCACTTGTCAGTAAACTCAGTAACAACAAAGCAAATGGAATGATGATGTGTTTCATGGCTCAATAATTTTTTTGGTTAGCGATTGCATTCATTTTTATAATACGTGATGATTCTGTCTTTCATTTTATCCAGATCCATAATTTCAGGTGAGTAAACATACTGCATGATGGTTCCTTTAATCAGAGATGAAAAAAACATCAGGTCGGTATATGGTTCTTTACTGCCGTGATCTTTAAAAAACTGCATAAACAAGCCAACGCTTTGCTCCCCGATGCTACTTATGTCATTTTCAATGATTTCAAGAATGTGAGGTTGCAGAAGCAGAGAAAACATAAGTTTCCAGAAAGGTTGTCTGGCTTTGATGTTTTCAAACATTTTATCAATGAAATGAAAAAACTCTTCTTCACTGAGTATACCATCATGGTTGGGATCAAATTCCTGAAAAATATCTTCTATACCTGATAAAACCAGCTTGACCAATAAATCCTGCTTGCTATCAAAGTAATTGTATGTGTTGCCTTTCGACATGCCCGCTTTCTTTGCGATGCGACTGATGCTTACCGAATGGTATCCTTCTTCGCTGAAAAGCTCCAGTGCAACATCAAGCAGGCGTTGTTTGTTATGTTCAAGTTTATTCTCTCTTGTACTCATTTTTTAAATCTTAAAAAGTGACTGAACGGTCAGTCAAATATACAATACAAACTTGAGCTTTTCCAAACATTTTAATCATAAATTTTTGTTAATGCTTGTAAGAGACAGAAAGACAGGAGTTAGCGAGGTGTAAAAAAATGTAAATTTTAGTTTGTTTCTGTTTTCCCGGTAAGATTCGTGATAAAATTTGTGAAAGAGTCTTCCCAGGCTTGTCTGGAATAATGGTTTTTTACAGTATCGCGTCCTGCTTTGCCAAGTTTCTTTCTGAGTGTTTCAGATTCAATCAGAGCAGAAAGCTTGTTGAACCATTCGTCATTATCATCGGCCAGAAAGCCATTTTCACCATCCCTGATAATGGTCGAATTCATTCCAACGGGCGACATGATGGTGGGTATTTCCAGAGCCATATACTGCAGCCCCTTGAATCCGCATTTTCCACGAGTCCATTCATTATCCGGCAAGGGCATAATGCCGATGTCAATAGCAGAAAGGTCCTGAATTTCGGTTGATTTATTCCATTGTACCACCTCAACTGGCAGATCCCGGCAATCATAAGGAAAATTAACAATAATGCGGAAACTGATTTTATCACCATAATGCCTGTAAAGCCGTTTTAGCACCGGAATAGCAGTGTTAAAATGCTTGAGTGTGGGTTCAGTTCCTGTCCATCCGATACACAGCCGTTCGTTTTTGTGATGTTTTATATTCTGGTGGTAGGTGGTATCAATTACGGTGGGGAGGATTTTGACTCTTTGATTGTACTGACTGGCATAATCAGCCAGGTATTGGTTCCCAACAGTAACCACATCAGCAAAACGGCATATTTTTGATGTTTTTTCCGGTTTTTTAATCCAGCTTAGATTTTGATTTCCGATGGAGGTATCGTTTAGCCAGATGGCATCATCAAAATCAAAAATCAGGGGTGGTTTTTTTTTCGACAATCGTTTTTCAAAAAAGGTACTGCCCAGCATGAAAGCCTCCCGGTAGATAAAGATGGCATCGTAGCGGTTTGCACGCTGCAAGTCACGCAGACGATGAAACCATGATTTTAGCATGATGCGGAATTTATCAAAATACCGTCCTGAAGCATAAAACAAGGCATCATCCTTTTCTGAGATGATATTGCTGTAGGTGATTTCCCAGCCATTGGCCCTGAGATACGGAATAAACTGCTCAATGCGAAAGCGTTGGCCGGGGCTCCGGTCAAAACGATGTTGTACGATGCACAGCAGCTTTTTTGTTTTCATTGTACCATGTGATTATAAACAGTCCGATAGGTTTTACATGCCTTGTCCAAAGAAAACAAATCCGTTGCAAGTTGCCTCAGCTTTTCGGGATTAGTTTGCAAAAGATCATCCAGTTTTATTATGGCATCCCTGTAGTGCTGAGCTTGCATTTTTTCAATAACCAGACCGGCATTGTTTTCGCCAACAATGCTATCGACATCACCAACACCTGCATTGCAAATCATAGGTACACCCATCCCCAGTACTTCAGCCAGTTTGGTGGGTGAGGAGGCTTTTTTGGAGAATACCGGTTTGATAAAGAATATTGATACAGAACTGAGGCTGATTAGTGCAGGTACTTCTTGCCGGGAGGCCGGTCGGATTATAATATTTTTATCAGGAATGCCTTTCTCACGTGCAGGTTTAAGCATAATTTCAGGATCATCGCGTGAAATGATGAGGAATTTTGCATCCGGTTTTTTCTTCAGAAGTTCAGCGTAAAAATCCAGCATTTCTCGGGTCATATACCAGGTGCCAAGAGAGCCCAGGTATGACAAGACAAAATCATTTTGTTTCAGGCCGGTATCCTTGCGTAGTTTATTTGCCATTTCCGGGTCCGGAGTATCCGGGGAGAAATGCTGCAGGTCTGCACTGCAGGGGATAACACTGATGTCATCCGCGGAAACATTCCATGAATCCCGTTCTGCCATGATTTCTTTTCCTGCTTCAGTGAGGCTGATCACGTGGTCGGCGTGTTTTAGATAAGTTTTTTCCTTTTGCTTAAAATACCGGTACACAACCCTGAAAACAGGATTTCTGAGGTTCCATATTGCGCCATCAACACGTTCATCGGGATAAAACCCCCGCATATCAAAAAGGAAAGGGACAGCGTGTTTTTTCTTCAGATGCAATCCGGCAAATGCAGCAATATAAGACCGGCAGTGGCAAAGATCAAACTGGTATTGTTTATGGAGGCTGGCAGCAGATTTCCGTAAACGCTGAATGTCTATAATGGTACTGAAAACGGGTGGCTTTTTTGTATAAGGCAGGGGATGCCAGTGGATTCCCTGATCTTCCATCAGCTTTGATACAGTTGCTTTGTTTTGGTGGTAGTTGTCGGATTTTTCAGCACTGATGACATGATATTCCACACCGGATTGGCTCAGTTCAATCAGATACGGAAGCACCTGGGACTGTCCGAGCGGGTCGGTCATGCCGTCGTAGGAAATATAGAGTACGCGCATTGCTTGTGGCAATGAAAAGCCGGTTCTGCCCTTAAACAGAACCGGCCAATATGGTTAAACTGAGACGACTTCTTTCACCTCAGGTACATCCTGTTTGAGTTTTTCTTCCACACCCAGTTTTAGTGTTTGCACGCTAAAAGGGCATGAGCCGCAGGCACCCAGTAGTTTTACTTCTACCACGAAATCATCGGTGATGTTTACCAGGGAGATGTCTCCACCATCAGCCTTCAGGTATGGCCTTACTTCCTCAATGGATTTTTTGATTTTTTCTTTAATTTCTTCCATGGGGTTATTTTTTAGTTATTTCAACCTGCTTGGTTGCAGGTTTTTCTTTGTTTCTGATATCAACTTGTTTCATCATTTCCACGGCAGCCTCTTCAAAGGCTTTACCAGTAATGGTGTTCAGGTCTGTTGCAGCTGGTTTGCCTTCGTCGCCGCCTTCACGAATGCTTTGCACCAAAGGTATCTGACCAAGCAGCGGGATGTTGGTTTCCTGCGAGAGTTTTTTGCCGCCTTCCTTACCGAACAGATAATACTTGTTATCGGGAAGCTCTTCGGGGGTAAACCATGACATGTTTTCCACCAACCCGACAACGGGAACTTCTATGCCTTTGGTGTTGAACATGCCAATGCCTTTTCGGGCATCTGCAAGGGCAACATCCTGAGGTGTTGTTACGATAACGGCACCTGTTACGGGCACACTTTGTACCAGTGTCAGGTGAATATCGCTGGTGCCGGGTGGCAGGTCAAAAAGCAGGTAGTCAAGCTCGCCCCATTCGGTATCGTTGATGAGCTGTTTGAGTGCATTTGTGGCCATTGCTCCCCGCCAGACAAGGGCTGAGTCCTTATCAACAAAGAACCCTACGGACAGCATTTTAACGCCGAATTTTTCAAATGGCAGAATCCAGTCTTTACCATCTACCTTTTTGCCGCGAGGTTTTTCATCTTCCACGCCAAACATTTTCGGGATGCTGGGTCCAAAAATATCGGCATCCAGAAGGCCTACCTTATAACCGTGCATGGACAAGGCTATGGCCAGATTAACAGCTACGGTGGATTTGCCCACACCGCCTTTTCCGGAGGCTACGGCAATCATGTTTTTTACATTACTGATGCCGGTTTTTGCTTTGTTTGTATTTATTTCGGCTTCTTTGGTGATTGCTTTGCTCTTGGCTGTGATGTTGCCGCGGACATCAATATTATCCTTTCCGAATGCTTCTTCAAGAATTTTCACACATGCCTGCTTCATGGATGCGATGAATGGATCGTTGTCCTTATCAAATACCAAATCAAATTTTACGGTTTTTCCGTCAATTTTAATATTGTCAACCATATTCAGGTCAATAACATTTTTTCCGTTTCCGGGATATAGCACATCCCGCAGGCTTTTAATTAAGTTATCTTTATTCAGTTGCATATGATATTAACATTTAAGCATTAAAAAAATCAGTAAACTGTGACAAAGTTAAACAAAGATTTGGTGAATTGTTCATTCGTTTTGGTGAGATTCGTCAGAAGGTTGTGACTTCAGGTGTTTGGCAGGTTCCCACAAGACCTGTTTAAAATCTTTCACCTGGTTATCCTGTACATTTATACCTTCGCTTTTGAGCAAATCCTCCATAACATGTTCACCGCTGAAGTGGTGTTTCCCTGTAAGCATTCCATTTCGGTTGACAACCCTGTGTGCCGGTACCGGTGGATTCACATTGTGGGAGTTGTTCAATGCCCATCCTACCATGCGTGCAGCCTGTGGTGATCCGACATATTTTGCAATATGGCCGTAGCTGGTTACCCGGCCTTTGGGAATTTGCCTGACAGTCTCATAAACCCGGTCGTAGAAGTCGTTATTTGATGAATCCTTCACGTTTTTCATTGACAGCGGGCGCTTTTAATGGCAGGTTTGATGGCAGTCTGAAACTGATGTATCTGATAATGCGATCTTCTTCCAGCCATTTCTTTTCATAATGGGTTTTGATGGGCGGAACCACATCGGAGTGATCACCATCATAGATGTTTGGGATATCGTGTATCAGAGGCAGATCATTTTTTTCAATGACATCCAGAGTATAAGCATAGAGGATGGGATCGTCGGTTTTTAAATGCACGATACCATTGTCTTTAAGTATTTTTTGGTACCGGTTAAGAAATTTTGGTGAGGTAAGCCGTTTATTAATGCCTTTACGTTTTTCACGATGAGGATCAGAAAATGTACACCATATTTCATCCACTTCATTTTTATCGAAGCAGTGATGGATAAAATCAATCCGTATTCTAAGGAAAGCAACATTTTTCATGCCGGTATCATTCGAGGTTTTTGCTCCCCGCCAGATCCGTGCACCTTTAATATCTATACCGATGTAATTGCTTTGCGGATACCGTTTTGCCAGGCCTACTGTGTATTCGCCTTTGCCACAGCCCAACTCAAGAATTATGGGGTGATTATTGCCAAAGAATTTCTGCCAGTTTCCTTTCACATCAACCTGATCATTAAGAAGTGCTTCATATTCAGGTTGGATGACATGTGGGAATTTCTCGTTTTCCCTGAAACGTGTTAACTTATTCTTGCCCACGGGTTATTTATCTTGTTCAGGAACTTCAACCGATATGCCCACTTCCATGATGCCCGGAAGTTTTTCCAGTCGCATGGCTTGCTCAATCCGGAAGGTGTATTTCCCATTCTGATCAAACTTATAGTTTTGTTTCCAGGGGATTTCATTATCCCATATATCGCCCATGCCTTCGCCCAGCCATTGACCAGAGGCCTCAGCAAGAACGCATTCCAGTGTGTCAATGGTTGTTTCTCCTGTGGGTGATGTTGTTTGGATAAACAGCCACAGGTTGGCATGCGGATACAGGCTGGCATTTCGCACATGCATGTTGATGTTGTATGGCTGAGTTGTATCTGTGTTTTCAAAATTAAACTCAGGTTGATATGACCGGTCCCATACTTTATCCGGAATTTCTTTGTACTTTTTGTAAACTGTATTTTTATCACAGGACTGCAAAAGCAGGAATGCGAGTATAAGGCTTATGGGCAGTATGATTTTATTTCCTGACATTTTTCTTTTCTTTTGGGTGAGGTTTATTCGGATTCTGTTTGTTTTGAGGGGCGCGTTTATTTTTATCCCGCCGTTTTTTATTGAAATTTTTGTTTTTGCCTTTGGGTTTCTTCTTTTTGTTTTCAAAACGATTGATGCTGTCCTGATTAAGGTTGCTGGCATAATCAATGTTTTTTTCTTTGGTTACCTTGCTGTCAGATTGTTCATCAATCAGGGCTTCAGCCTCAATACCCTCTTTGTTGAGCTCAATGATTTTTTCAACGCGTTTGATGGGAACCGGGGTGAGTACAGGAGCATTATCCACGATTACTTCGTAGTACATCAGGCGTTTGAAAATATCGTTTTTCACATGCCTTGCAATGCCTTGTTTGGTTTTTAGTTCCACGTGCTGATTCGGGAACTGGCGCCGCTCATACTGGTAGATTGGCAATTCATAATTGATGCAGCACTTAAGTTTTCCACATTGTCCGGCAAGTTTTTGCGGGTTTGGAGAGAGCTCCTGAGCCCGTGCTGCATGTGTGGTTGCAGACTTGAAATTTGACAGCCAGGTAGTGCAGCAAAGTTCACGTCCGCAGGGCCCGATACCACCAAGCCTTCCGGCTTCTTGTCTGGCACCGATTTGTTTCATTTCCACACGAATGCGGAATTCATCGGCCATTATTTTGATGAGTTCTCTGAAATCCACACGCTCATCAGCGATGTAGTAAAAAATAGCTTTGGTTCTATCTCCCTGGAATTCAACATCGCCCAGTTTCATATCCAGACCCAGGTTTTTTATCATTTCCCGTGTACGCAGCATGGTAGGCAATTCGAGCTCTACAGCCTGTTTCCATTTTGAAATGTCTGCCGGCTTGGCTTTTCTGTATACCTTTTTGAATTCTCCGTTGAGGGGGATGTTGTTTTTATGGAGCTGATTCTTTACCAATTCTCCGGTGAGTGATACAAGGCCGATATCATGACCGGGTGTGCCTTCTACTGCCACCACATCACCTTTTCTAAGGGGTAACTGATTGACATTATCATAATAGCCCTTGCGGGTGTTTTTAAACCGTATTTCAACTATGTTGAAAGGATGTGGTGTCTGCGGAGCGTCTTTTAACCAATCGTATACATCGAGCTTATAACATCCGTGAGATATATTAAATTCATTGGCACTTTCATCGATCTCGCAAACCCTGCATCCATGTTCTAATTCTCTGCTTTTCGTCATCTTACTATCGCTTTCGGGTTGCAAATATGATTCAAAGTTAATACTTATTTTTGGATCAGGCGAATAAGATTAAAACTTAAATCCAGCAAAACAATTTTTGGGGTGCCGTTCCTTTCGATATGATGGTAGGCCTGCTCAATTTCTTCCTGTATTTTGAAGATCTTTTTCAGACTGATATGTGGAGTCACTTTGGCGGCAAGTTCGTTCTCTTCACGGAGTAGAAAATTCAGGCTTTTGTTTTTTGTCCTGAGCATGAGCATCTCACGAAAAAACCTAAGTGCATATTGCAGGAAATTTTTCTGGTTTTCCCTGCCACGTGCTGATAATTGCTCTGTCCACTCTATGCATGCGGTGATGTCTTTTTTTACCATAGCAGCAAGCCAGTTTCGCATGCTGACAAGGTAATCCTGTCTGGCTTCGGTGGCTTCAATGTGGTTTCTGGCTTCAGCAAGGTTTCCGCGGCTCATGCGGCTGATACTGGCGGCTTCAGTAGTATCAATCTTGTATTGATCTGCAATCCAGCTTGCCAGTTCCTTCTGGTTGATTGCCGGAATTTTTACCGGTGTTGTGCGTGAAAAAATCGTGGGCAATACATTGTTTCTGTCTTCTGATATTAACATGAATACCGTTTTGGGCGGCGGCTCTTCAATCATTTTCAGAAGCTTGTTGGCAGCAGTTATATTCATCTTTTCCGGCAACCATATGATCATGAATTTGAACTCAGATTCATAGGTTTTAAGGTTGAGCTTGCGTATGATTTCGTTTGCCTCATCACGGTAAATGCTGGCTTGTTTGTTTTCACTTTCAAGCTTACCAAGCCATTGTTGATATGTGAAATAAGGTGTGTTAATCAGTGTTTCCCGCCATGCCTTTATGAAGGAGTCGCTAATGGGTCTCTGTGAACCGGATTTTACCACGGGAAATACGAAATGCAAATCCGGGTGAACAAGTTTGTTAAATTTCTGGCAGGAAGGGCATACTCCACAGCTGTCTGTTTCCGTTGGGTTTTCACAGGATAAATACTGGGCAAATGCAATAGCCAGTGGTAGTTTCCCTGATCCCGGCGGGCCGTAGAACAATTGTGCATGGCTGATTCGTTGGTCCTGTATGGTTTGTATCAGCCTGTGTTTAATGTCTTTTTGTCCGACAATATCCTGGAATTGCATTCCGTAATGGTTTTGATTTCAGCTACGAAGTTAGAAAAAATGATCAGATTTCAGTGTGGATTTATTACTTAAAATCGCGTGTTGAGCTTTACTCAGACTTGTTGTGGAGTCGTTTGTCTGTAGGTAAGGTGGTGACAGTGTCTTGTTGATTTTCCTTGTCGAGATGATAGATGTCAATGGCAACAATTACAGCAATAAAACCCCAAAAGGGGGCAGAAGCTTTGTCGGTATCCAAAAAGTTGTTGAGAAATCCGTGGACAAAATAGGTTACCAGCCCTGCCAGGGCCATCAGAATCAGTGTGCGTGTATCTTTATCGTCGCAATGCTTGTAACGTTTTAGCGCAGTAATCAGAACTGTCACTAATATCCCCAGGAATGAGAGTAAACCCAAAACGCCTTGTTCGGATAATGGTCCAAGGTATTCTGAATGCGCATTCCCCATATCGCCAGCATTGGTTGAGATGATGGTTTTTTCGTAAGAGCGCTGAAAGGGAGCGTATTGAAACTGATACGTTCCGGGGCCCCAGCCTATGAATGGTTTTTCCTTGAACATCCTTACAGCGCAGTTCCAACGGTTTATTCGTTCTTTGTTTGATGCGTCTGTAGCAACATTGCTGATGCTTTGAATGTGTTCTTTGAAATCGGAGGAGCTGTCCTGCTTGTTTTGTTCAAGCACGATCATAATGTCTGTTTTGAAAATAAAAAAGACAGCTACCAATGCAACAACCCCGGTGAGTATCCACCTGTAATTAATTTTCAATCGAATAACCAGGTATACACCAAGTGCTCCGATAAGGCTTACCCATGCAGCTCTGGTATAGGATAAAACAATGGAAAGCGTGAAAAACAGCAGGGTGACAAAAATGATGTATTTGAAAAACTTTTTGTATGATTTCAAATAGAGCATCCCGAGCAAGACCGGAATAAACATGGCAAGTACAGCACCATATGACGTGTGGTCTTTATAAAACGGATGCATGACAAAATGGGCTGTTTTTTGGGTAAAGCCCATGCCTGCATGTTTTATAAGTGTGATCCCAATGACAATGAGTAAAGGAATCATATAAACCCAAAAAAACGTTGTGATGTTTTTGTGTTTTTTGAGCATTAGGGTAAGCAGAAAATAAAATCCGACAACAAACCATAATCGCGAAAGGAAAAACTTTACGGAAACCCAGGGCATGGTGCTGGTAATGGATGTAACCAGCATCCAGAAAAGCATAAAGTAAATTGCCCAGGATACCGGGTGTTTGACAATCCTGCGGTCATAAGTGTTTTCGAGTGCCTGTTTAAGCAGGAAGATAAGCATCAGGCCAAAGAGAATGGGCTCAGTGGGTAAGGCCATGTTAAAATCTACCGACGGAATGAACTCCTGAAGAGGTATGGAAAGCGGCACGAAAAAAATCGCAACCCATAAAAGTTTATCCATGGCAAAGAATCCAAACAAAAGAATAAGCAAAACAAAGGGTAAAGCATTGGCTGCTACAGATTGCTTCTGTAATAAAAAGTAAGCGTTCAGCGCAATAAATAAAAAGCTCAACACATAAAATAGCAATATTTTTTTGTTTTTAATGCTCACGATTTACGGGAAGATATCCTTGCTTTATCAATAAAGACGAGTACGAGAATACCAGCCAGAAATGCGCCAAGTACAGAGAAAAGAACAATTACCCAACGAATAGGGTATGCTTTTTTGTCCGCAGGAAATGGTTCAGCAACTACATGGGCGTATGTTATACGCTTGTTTGTATCTACAATGCTGGCGTCAAGCATGACCTGAGCTTCCTGACGCAGCTCCATGGCGTTCCATAATAATGAATCAGTCCGCACATAATCACCACCCAGTTCTTTCCATTTGTTGAGATTTTTTCTGGCTTGTTGTAAATTCTTTCCGTTGGCTATGGCTTCTGTATATTTTTCTACCTGTATGCTGTAATCAAGCAGGTCGTTTTCTTTTCTGTAGGTATTAAGAACAGATGTTAAGGAATCAATTTCAGTGTCTTTACGTGCTACTTCATTTTTATAGGTTCTGACAAGTTCCTTGCTTTTGCTTTTATTAAGCATCAGCATTTTTTGGTTATAAAAACTGATAATGGAATCGACAACATCGGATGCAAGTTGTGTATCTTTGTCCATAAACGAAATTTCAATGGCTTCGTTTGGGGTTTTACCAAAGCTGATGTTTCTGTCAAAACGGCTGTTAAGATTATTAATAAACTCTGGATCATTTTTGGGGATTTCATAATGTTCCGCTATGTTAAAGGCTTCAAAGACCTGAAACCGTATGTCTGAAGATTTTAATACTTCCAGCATTTGTTCTGTCTCAGATTCTTCTGATAAAGGTGAAACATTAAATGGGTATAATATGGCCTTGGACTCGTACTTAGGTTGAATGAAAAGGCTTGAAGAAAACAGAATGCTTAAACCTGCTGCTACAAGTATGATGATCAGCAGGTGTGTTTTCCAGCGGGTTATCAATTCAAACAATCCTTTATTTTTAAAATAGCTTTCCATAGTTTTATAATTTGGCAGGGTGAAAACCCATGCGTTAATTCTAATTTCTCGTTTTGGTTTGGGTTTTACTTTTTTTTTAAGTTCTCAATCAGTATCAAAATGATTAATGCCAGCAGCATGGCCGATACAGTGGAAAGCATCACAATCAACCAGCGAACCGGATAGCTTTTCTTTTCTGCCTTAACAGCCTCGTTTACCACATATTTATGTGGCAGGTCCTGTTCAACATCCACACGCGCCTGGCTATATTTTGATTCAATTTCGGTTAGCTTTTTTAATTCAAATTCCAGTTGTCCGATAAGGCCGGTATAGGAAGCTCCGTATTTGGCAAGGGTGTCAAGTTTTTCTTTGATGCGTTGAGCTCCTTTAAGGTTGCCGCTCGATAAAGCAATAGCATACTGGTCATTAAACACCTCACTCTGCGACTCAAATTCAAACACACCGTGTTGATGCAATTCATTGAGTGAGTCTTTCATCTTCCTGACTTTTGTCTGCTGAGCAAAGTATTCTTTTTCTACCAGTTTAAATGCCTTCGCAGCCCGCTCCTGTTTCATTTGATTCATGACCGAATCCAGTTGGGCAGCTATGGCATTGGCAATCCTGGCCGCCGTGTCTGCACTGGGATCCAACACTTCAATTTCCACGGACATGAACTCCGTGCGGTTTATCTTAATGTTGTTGTCATATTCACGGTAAAGGTTCGTCATGGGGTATTTGGCATCCATATCAATGCCGTAATGATCAATCAGGTTGAATTTTTCAATAATCCAATTCCGGATGGTACTGGATTTCAGCACCTGAATCATTTGTTCCACTTCTTCTTCTTCACCGAAATTGAGCAACTCATTTTCTGTGGCATTGTTCGATAAAAGCGCTCTGGAAATACTTGTAGAGCTTGTTGGATACAATATAACTGTTGATTCATATTTTTCTTCAATGGTGAGACTTACCAGAGCAGAAACAACAGCAGCAGCCAGTGTTACAATCAACAAGGGTTTCCAGTACTTAAGGATAAGATCCAAAAGGTTGTTTGCTTCGAAGTGTGCCGAATAGCTTTTGTTATCCTTCATGCAAATTGGTCAAAATTAAACATCAAATGCAAAAATAGGAAATTTTTCAAGAAATCCACGTTTTTTGGTTTGTGCTGGTGCTTTTCCCTGAGTGAATTTCTGTCAGTCATCCTGAACCTTATGGCATGCATGTGATTCAGCCCTTCTGATATCTATGATGTGGTGAATGCTGTGTGATGATTTTAA
This sequence comes from uncultured Bacteroidales bacterium, assembly GCA_964418565.1. Taxonomy (GTDB): domain Bacteria; phylum Bacteroidota; class Bacteroidia; order Bacteroidales; family ML635J-15; genus JAQIBY01. Next base: position 13,861 of record CAYQMB010000035.1, read on the forward strand.
ATTTGAAGATGGATGAAAAACAGTGTGTCCACTGCTGTTTTATCGGGTGATTTCAATATCGCGTGTTTGGCTTTTTATCTTAAATTGGGTGTGCGAAAAAATATTATCTTTGTACTAGTACTATATTAAACGATTATGAGAAAGATCCTGGAAGAACCTTATTGTAATGAGTGCAATAACATTGTAAAAACAATGTTTAACAAGTTGCTTCCCGACGAACTTGAATACATCAATCAAAAGAAAACTTGTGGTAAATATGAAAAAGGCATGATCCTTTATGATGAGGGAAGCCGGATTAATGGTTTTTACTGCATTTGTAGTGGCATTATTAAAGTGTATAAAACCGGTGTTGAGGGAAAAGATCAGATAATCCGCTTTGCTAAAAAGGGCGATATTATCGGATATCGTTCCGTCATTAGTGGTGAACCTGCTTGCACAACCGCCAAAGTACTGGAAAATGCCGTTATTTGTTTTGTGTATGCCAGTGATTTGTATTCCCTGCTTCGCAAAAATGCAGAATTTGGTATTGAAATGCTGCAACTTGCTTGTACTGAACTTGGGGAGGCCAATAATTTCATAACCGATGTGGCACAAAAATCCGTGCGCGAACGCCTCGCCGAGGTTTTACTGAGCCTGAGAGAAGACTTTGGTCTGGATGATGACAATGTGCTTCAGATTCACCTTACCCGAGAAGAGCTGGCTAATTTGATCGGTACAGCTACAGAGTCGGTTATCCGACTCCTTTCAGAGTTTAAAAATGATCAGCTAGTAGGTTTGCAGGGACGTAAAATTAAAATCCTTGATGAAGCCCGCCTAAAACGTATTGCCAATATGATGTAGGCATGATAAACTCAGATCTGTCAGAAAAAATAGTGTCCGGTAAGCGACTGAGTCTCTCTGAGGCATTTCAGTTGTGGTCTGGTGCGTCACTGGCCGAACTTATGCAGCTTGCTGATACAATCCGGCAACAGAAACACCCGGGAAAACAGGTAAGCTGGATTATTGATCGCAACGTTAATCTTACAAATGTGTGTTTCTCACGTTGTCTGTTTTGTAACTTTTGTGTTAAAAAGAATGATCCTGATGCTTATGTTCTGAGTATGGATGATTACCGGAAAAAAGTGGATGAATTGTTTACGCTTGGTGGTGATCAGCTTTTGCTGCAGGGTGGCATGCATCCTGGTCTGGATCTGGATTATTATGTCAACCTGTTTGGTACGCTGAAACACGAATACCCACAATTGAAATTGCATGCCCTGGGGCCACCTGAGATTGTCTGGCTTTCAAAGCAATCCGGCAAAAGTTATGCTGAAGTGCTTGAAATTTTGATACATGCCGGATTGGATAGCCTCCCGGGTGCTGGTGCAGAAATTCTTAGCAACAGAGTACGTAAAATTGTTTCACCGGGAAAAGCAACATCACAGCAGTGGTTGGATGTGATGCACGAAGCTCATAAGCTGGGTATGGTAACAACGGCTACAATGATGTTTGGCTTTCTGGAAAGTGGCAAGGAGCGGATAGAACACCTGTTTAAAATCCGGGATTTACAGGATCAAAAGCCTGCAGGGGTACCTGGATTCGTAGCTTTTATTCCCTGGCCTTATCAACGCAGCAATACAAGGCTTTTTGAGGCATATCCTCGTATGCCTGAGGTGTACGATGCTGAATATCTGCGCATGATTGCCCTGAGCCGGATTTTATTGCCAAATATTCCCAATATTCAGGCAAGCTGGCTGACAGTAGGGCAGGATACTGCCTCCATTGCCCTGCATGCAGGTGCCAATGACCTTGGCTCTGTTATGATTGAAGAGAATGTGGTATCTGCTGCGGGAGCACATTATTCCCTGAACCCTGATGGAATGAAAAAACTGATAAAAAATGCCGGATTTGAACCCGTCAAACGAAATCAGAAATACGAGTTTCCCGAAAATTAAGGCTGATCAGCAATATTCATAGTCCATAAGGCTGCTTTCATTTTACGCATCTGATCACGGTTGTTTCCGCGTGGATCATAGGAAAATGCTTCAATGCATACAAATTCATTACGGGTTTTGTCATACTTGATGAATGCGGCAAAAGGACCGCCCATGAAATCGTTTTCAAGCTTCCAAAGGCCTTCCATTATCCATGTTTCCTCATTGTTTATCATGCGCCTTGACATAATGGGATAATGGTATTTGGTTTCGGTTGTCATGTAGGAACCTTCTCGCGTTCCCGGGACATTTTTCTTAAGAACTTCATTGCGTTTTTTGACAAAATATTCCAGGCCTGCACTGTCACGGGCATTTTCTCCAAAATGGTAAATCAAATAACCGTGACTTGCTTTTTGCGTTTCATATGAAAGCCATGCGAAATCTTCTCTGTTTTCATCCAGCTTGTAATTCCGCGGAACAGCAAAAAACACATGATAATCGTTTTTTATACGCTCACTGTAATCCTGGTTGTGATAATCATGCAGGTAATTCAACACACGGTCCCTGTCGGCTTTCAGAAATACCTCAACCATTTTGTCCTCGTTTTCTTTTACGGTTTTAACAAAAGAGGGTGCATCCGGAGCTTTAATGTACAATACGGTTTGAGGCCGGCTGTATACATCGGAGGCAATTTTCACTTCGCCGTATTCTGCACCTTCTCCAATTTGTGGGATAATCACATTGCGATTGCGTTTGTTTAGCTTTACAAATTCACCCTGTTCAATCTGAAATAAATCAAAAACCGGTTCTTCCTGTGGCACTGTGTAGAGATCTTTCAGGTATACTTCACGCAAAGCTTCTCCCATTTCACCTTTCCATTGTGCATTGCTCATTACCACAAGGATTTCACCAGCATTACCGGTGGCCGCATCTTTCAGGTTCATATCCTCTCTTGCCTGGTTACAGGAAATCAGCAAAATTATGCTTAAAAGGCTTGGTAGTATTAAACTGGCTTTCCATTTCATGTTTGTTAAGTTTTATGTTTTAAAGATAACGCTTCAATCCGTAAAAACAATGCACCAGCTAGTGGATTTTTTTAAAACGCTTGAAAAATATGATGTCTTTTTTGATAAATGCATAATCCTGCTGTTTTGTTTTCAGGGTTTTATTATTTTTGAAGTCTATGTTTACAGAACGTCAAAACAAAGTATCAAAACTCATTCAGAAAGACATCAGCGATATCTTTCAGAAGCATACCAAAGAGTGGTTTGGATCAACCATGGTCACAGTAACGGTGGTACGTATTACCAAAGATCTTTCAATTGCCAGCATATATTTGTCGGTTTTTCCTTCAGAAAAAGCCGATGAGATTGTTGAGCTGATGAATTTTAACGTAAAAACAGTGCGCTTCGAGCTGGGAAACCGTATACGCCATCAGCTGAAACATGTACCGGAACTCCGGTTCTTTAAAGATGATAGCCTTGATCATATCGACCGTATTGATAAACTGTTAAACGGATAGAACTTGAATTTTCCTTTATACATAGCAAGGCGATACCTGTTCAGCAAGAAACGGCGGAACGTGATCAACATTATTTCCGGTATTTCGGTGATTGGTGTGGGAATTGGAACCATGGCACTGATCGTGGTGCTGTCCATTTTTAATGGCTTTGACGGGTTGTTGAAAAACCTGTTTTATTCTTTTGATCCGGACCTGAAAGTTATTTCCACTGAAGGGAAAAGCTTTCAACCCGATTCTGCGGTGCTTGCCTCGGTGGAAAATCATCCCGATGTAGCCGTTTTTGCCAAAGTAATTGAAGAAAATGCCCTCTTGCGGTATGATGATCAACAATTTATTGCTACCCTGAAAGGGGTTGATTCATCCTATGTTTATGTTTCTGGTGTGGATACCATGATGACAGCCGGTGAATTTAAACTTTATGACCGCGGTGTTCCACTTGCCGTTGCAGGGCAGGGTGTGGCATACAAATTATCCCTGGGAATCAACCGACACACACCAATTAAATGCTTTGTGCCAAAGCGCGATGCACGTTTTACCGGTAGCTTTATGGATGCCAGCAGTGCAATCAACCAGAAAAATCTGTATACGGCAGGGTACTTTTCGATTCAACAGGATTTCGACAATCAGTATGTGTTTGTGCCTATAGCTTTTGCACGCGATGTGTTTGAGTATCATGATGAATTGTCAGCCCTGGAAATAAAGCTGAAAACGGATGCAAAGGTGGAAAGCGTGAAAACCGAGCTTCAAAACCTTTTGGGGCCGGACTTTAAGGTACAGAACAGGTATGAGCAGCATGCCTTCTTTTACAAAATCATGGCATCCGAAAAATGGGCTGTCTTTCTGATCCTGAGTTTCATTTTGCTGATCGCCTCATTTAATGTCATCGGATCGCTTACCATGCTGATCATCGACAAAAAGGAAGATATATACACGCTCCGAAGCCTGGGGGCTGACAACCGGGCAATTAGCAGAATATTTCTCTTTGAAGGCTGGTTGATTACCGCCGTGGGCGCTGTTGTAGGATTGGTTATGGGAGCATTGTTGTGCTGGGTTCAGATACGTTTTGGCCTGATATCTCTTGGTGGCTCGGGCTCCTTCATTATTGATGCATATCCAGTGGAAACCCGGGGCATTGACTTTGTTATTGTGTTTTTTACCGTTATGCTTATCGGCTTTCTGGCCTCATGGTATCCGGTACGACATATTACCGGGAAATATTTGTGAACTATCTAACGCATTTAAAAATCTACCTTTATGGCCTGTAGTAAACAGGTTTAAGACGGATTTATTGCTGCTGATGATTTTTTTGCACATTCGAAAAATGAGCGGAATTTATTCCCCTGAATTGATGCATGAAGCTAAAAATGATAACCATATTGATAAAAACAATTTATTATTGTGTTGTCATAGGATATTAATCGATAATTTTCTAATTTAGTATTCTTATGATGGTCCTTTTGTTGTCTTCGAAACGAATGAATGAGGCGGATGAAGCCCTGATTCAGCAATACCGGAAAAGCGGTGATAAAGCTCTGGTGGCAGAGTTGTTTAACCGGTATTCGGCATTTGTACTGGCCATTTGCATGAAATATGTTAAAGACAAATCCCTGGCAGAGGAGATAACAGTAGAGATTTTTGAATCTTTGTTTTCAAAGTTGAAGCGACACAAGGTGGATTATTTTAAGACCTGGTTGTATTCTGTTGCCCGAAATCATTGTCTGGAATTGTTACGTAAACGGGGCACACGACAGCGGCATGAGGCGGATTTTGAAAAAGAACGAAATGCATTTATGGAATATGGGGATGCTGAGCATCCAATTTCAGAAGATAAGAAGCAGGCAGAACAGGAGGCAGAATTGTTAAAAGAAGCGCTTTCTGAGTTGAAGCCTGAACAAAAGGAATGTGTTGAATTGTTTTATTATCAGGATAAATCGTATGTGGAAATTGTAAGCATTACAGGCCATTCGCTCAAAAAGGTGAAAAGTTACCTTCAGAACGGCAAACGGAACCTGCGGATAAAAATGGAGTCGAAATATGAGCAATGATATCAGACATAAGCTTTTTGGCCATTCGGATCACCCGGATGAATCCAGCCTGTGGCTCTACACTCGCGGTGAGCTGAGCAGAAAGGAGGCACGCACGGTGGAGGAGCATCTGATTGACTGCAATATGTGCAGTGATGTTGTGGAAGGTTTTTCCGAATTCGAGTCGGAAAGCAGTCTGAATGCTTCACGCAACCGTGCTTCAGAAATGTTTGATCAGCGAATGCGCCGTGATCGCAATCGCAAGGTCTTGCGTATGGTGCTGGCAGCATCATTTGTGCTGGTAGCCATCAGTTCCGTTGTGCTTATTGGTGATTTCAATAGACAAAATGCTGATAAGTCGATAAGCCGTTACGAGCCAGCATCTGAGGATGTATTTTTGGAAGAGCCCCGGTTAAAAACGGATGATTCTCTGGATAATATGGCGCTGAATAAAGCCAGCAAGGAAAAGAAAATTGAGACCCGGGAACCTGAACAAATGCCGGCTCAGCCTGAGTCAGTTGAAGAAGAAGCCACAGAAGAGAATCAGAACCAGGAACCCAAAAGTGAAACCCTGGTGCTGGAAGAGCTTAATGTAGTTGAAGATGATATGGCTGATGTGGAAGTAGATGATGAGGAAATGTTTGCTATCGAAATACCGGAGGAGTCAAAAGATACACAGTCAGAAGCAGATGAAAGTGTGCGCCTGGCAGATGATGTCAACATAACGGGGGGAGTTAAGGAACAAACTCCCATTGCCAGTGACAGCGGGCAGAAATCGGTTGCAGGAAATGTATCTGCAGAAAGACCAGCAAGACGGGAAGCAGAACGGACCGGAGGTGATATGTCTGATGCTGATATAGATGTTAGTGGAGAAGTCGATGAAACCGCAAAAATCGCCGTGGATATGGCTGTTTTTGAGGAAGAATCAGAGGAAGGAACAGAGCCAATTTCTTTTGCATTAGTGGAAGAAAAACCGGAATTTCCCGGTGGAGATACTGCCCTGATTAATTTTATTTCCACACATACGGAATACCCTGAAATTGCCAAAGAAGAAGGCATCCAGGGCCGTGTTTATGTTGGCTTTGTTATTGATGCTGATGGAAGCGTTACGGATGTCTCCCTTGTTCGTGGTGTAGATCCCGTTCTTGATGTAGAAGCCATACGCGTTGTGCGGATGATACCCGAATGGAAGCCCGGAAAACAGCGCGGACAAACGGTGCCGGTGACATATATTGTACCAATAGAATTCAGTCTTGATTAAAAATCCCTAAGCTTTCTTTACCCAATATCAGTGACATTTGCACAAAGTTTTTCCGGCATGATGGCAGGAAATGTGCATCTTTGCAAAAAACATCGGATATGGAAAGCATACGAAACATTTATCGCATAGGATACGGACCTTCCAGCAGCCATACAATGGGGCCTAAAAAAGCGTCCGGTATGTTCCGGAAACGAAATCCCGGGGCTGCCTCGTATCAGGTTACTCTTTATGGTAGTCTTGCGGCCACCGGCAAAGGGCACCTTACGGATGTTGCCATTGAGTCGGAATTTGAAGATAAGAAGCCTGAAATTGAGTGGAAACCCAAAGAATACCTGCCTGCCCATCCCAATGCCATGACTTTCCGTGCATATGATGATGCCGGCAGCCTGCTTGATGAATGGACAGCCTACAGCATCGGTGGCGGAGCCATAGAAGATGACAACACCAGCGTGAAAAAGAAAGTGGTGTATCCCTTTAAAAACATGGCGGAAATTCTGCGATACTGCAACCGCAATGGCATGCACATCTGGGAGTTGGTGGAAGCTTATGAAGGTGAGAATATCTGGACGTATCTGGCGGAAGTGTGGGGTGTAATGCAGGATGCGGTTAAGCGTGGTCTGGAAAATGAAGGGGTTTTACCATCCCACTTAAAACTACCACGCAAGGCGGCTGCCTATCATATCAAAGCCAACTCGCACATTGGCAGCATAAAAAAGCGGGCGCTTGTATTTGCTTATGCCCTGGCTGTTTCTGAAGAAAACGCTGCCGGGGGCAAGATTGTTACAGCTCCCACTTGCGGATCAAGTGGTGTAATGCCTGCCGTTTTGTATTATCTGAAACACAAACATGATTTTTCTGATGTCAAGATTTTGCGGGCATTGGCAACTGCCGGTATTGTTGGTTCGGTTGTCAAACGCAATGCGTCAATATCAGGAGCAGAAGTAGGCTGTCAGGGTGAGATCGGAACAGCATGTGCAATGGCTTCAGCAGCTACTACGCAGTTGTTCGGGGGTACCATTTTTCAGGTAGAAAATTCTGCTGAAATGGGTCTGGAGCATCACCTGGGGCTTACCTGTGATCCGGTTGCCGGACTGGTGCAGATTCCCTGCATTGAACGAAATGCGTTTGCTGCTGCACGGGCGTTGAATCACAACGCCTACGCCATGCTCAACGATGGTCGCCACCGGATTAGTTTTGATAAAATTGTGGATACCATGCAAAAAACCGGTCACGATTTACCATCCCTCTACAAAGAAACTTCTGCTGGCGGACTGGCACTTTTTAGCGGACTTGCCGATGATGAGTAACGTTTTATATTTTCCGGTTGTTGTGTTTTGTAGGGGTAATGTTTACATGTCCTTGAGGTATATTTTGTGTGCCTAAGCTTAATTTGCCTAATTTCGTAATGAATTATAATATGATTGTAATGTCCGGACTTACAGGTTTTTGGTTCAGAAAAAATGTTTGGGTGATATGTTTGGCAGGGGTTTTGGCTGCTTTTGTTGCCTGCAGTGAAAATCATGAACCAGAGGTGAGGCTTGAAAAACCTTCTCAACAGGAAATTAAAAAGGAAGATTCTGTGTTTTCGGTATTAGCCGATGCCTATAATGAACATCCTGATTCGGCCATTGCTCTGGCAAAATCCTGTGAGGCACAAATGAAAGCCAAAGGCAACTACCGCGGCTTAACACGCCTTTACAGCTTCATGTCCGAGTTGTATCAGTACCGTATAAATGATGACTTCAAAGCGCTTAAATACATCAATAAGGCCATGAATGTTCTGGCCGAGCATCCTTCTACCTATTTTGATAATCCGTTTCTTTACATCAATGCCGGTAATATCCTGTACCAGTATGAGATGTACCCTGAGGCAATATATTTGTACAAGGAAATTGATAAGGTCATTGATCTGGACAAAAGGGCTGAAGTGATTCCCCTGATCACCAACAACATTGGTCTGGCGTATCAAGGTATGAATCAGTGCGATTCAGCGAGGCATTATTTTAAACTGGCTCTTCAGCAAGTCGACACCACAGACAGCCACGCTTTGCTGATGAAGATCCAAACATACAATCACCTGAGTGCACTGGCTCTGGTTTGTGAACAAAAAAATTCGGTGCCGTATTATTACAAGCAGACAGAACAACTCTTTGATGAACTTAATACGCAACTGAAAAAAAGCTCCGGTTCTGCATCAGCTATACGGTGGGAAAATATTGCTCTGGATTACATGGATTACCGCATTGCGGCCTCTCAGAATATGGCAGACTATCATTTGCGATCAAATCAACCTGATTCTGCTGTGCAGGTATTAAGGGAGACTCATCCGCATGTTGATCCCAATGCGACAAGTGATGTGATGCATGCAAAACTGGCGGAAGTGTACCTTCAAAAAAAGGAATATAACAAGGCGTTAAGGCATACTGATACGGCTTTGATGTTGTTCGGCTCCTCTGACGGGGATTTCGATGTAAAAGCAGCCTTTTACCAGCTCCGTTATACCATTTTGAAACAAGCCGGTAATGAAAAAGCGGCGGCTGAAGCACATGAAGAGGCTGAACGATGGATTGACAAAGCGAAATCTCAAAAAACATCACATGCCTTGATGTCGGGTAAAATTGAATTGGCTGTAAAGCCCATTCAGTTTGCCGTGAAAAAGATAGAAATCCGCAAAAATCAACAGCTCAAAACCATTGAAATGAAATTGAGACTGGCTGAACAGGAGAAAAAGATTAGCCTGTATCGCTGGCTTACAATTTCCGGAGCATTATTTATTTCATTGCTTGTTTTGATTTTTGTGGTATACCGTTACAAATCAAAAAAGCGGCTTGCTGAGGTATCGCTGGAAGCATCTGAAAAAGAAAAGAAATTCATGACAAATGAGTTGCAGGATTTTTCCTTACACCTGGTGTATCGCAATGATTTCCTGGTTGAGCTGCAGCAAAAACTTAAAGCCTTGCTTACCGATGCCAGCGATGAAAACCGGAAAAAAATCAAGGACTTGCGTTTGCAGATATCGCAAAATCTTCAGAGTGGGCATGATGCCCAAATGATTGAGGAGAAAATTAACGAAATTAACTCGGGTTTTTTGTTTAATCTGAGTGAGAAGTTTCCTCATCTTACCGAAAACGATAAAAATCTGTGTGCACTGGTTCGGATGAATTTGTCTTCCAAAGAAATTGCTTCCATTAAAAATATTTCTGAACGCTCTGTTATTACTGCACGCTATCGCCTGAGGCAAAAACTAAATCTTGATTCAGATCAAAACCTGAATGACTTTCTGAAACAGCTTTAAATGATTCCACGGGCAGGCTTATTGCGCAATGGCGTTTGTTTACCTGCCAGGATTCTAATAGGCACACAGTCAGAGGATAAGGATGTGTGATGTATACATATTACTGCTCTTGTAAGGCTTCCCAGCTTCTTTTGTTTACAAAGAATACATGTATTAATGCCTTTGCTTCTCTGGCAATGGAATACATTGTAACTGAAATAAAATACATACAGTGCCATGAGTAGTTATAAACCAATTTTAGCCCTTGTTTTTGCCTTTTGCTTTTTATTAAGCCTGCAGGCTCAGACCTACAATATGACTGACGGGATAACCGAGGTTACCTGTTCAGGTACATTTTATGATCCTCAGGGCAGCTCTGTATACACGGACTTTAACGGTTCTTACACCATGACCTTTCAGTCGGATAACGGAACTCAGCTTCAATTTGATTTTACAGAATTCAGCACCAGTGAAGCCAATGATTACCTTGAAATTTACGATGGTCAAACCACCGGAGCCAGCCTTCTTGGATCCTACAGTCAGTCAGGGTCACCAGGTACCATTACTTCCACAGGAGAATACCTCACCTTTGTCTGGGTAACTGATAACAATTACGACGGAGATGCAGGCTGGGCAGCATCCATAAGCTGCACTCCAGTGCCATCCAACGATGACTGTGCAAATGCCATTAGCCTGCCATGCGGAACCACCGACATGTCAGGAACAAGCATCAACACAACATCACAAGCCAATGGTACGGGCTGCAGCTTAAGCGATTATGGTGTTTGGTACCATTTCACCGGAGACGGTATTGAAACCACCATTTCATCAACATCTGCCAGTGGCTTTGATCACGAAATGGCCATATCGGAAGGGGCATGCGGCAGCCTGACAAGCGTATCCTGCCAGGACAGTGACTTTGACGGTGGTACCGAATCCCACACTTTAACACCAACCAACGGAACAGACTATTACGTTTACATTGCCTATTACGGGACAGGAACCACCACCGGAGATTTTACAATTTCCCGCTCATGTGCCTGCGTGGCTGACATGAGCATGGCCGCCAATGAGCCTGCTGCTTCCTCGGTTTGTGCCGGTACAACCAAACATCCCATACAAAGCTTTAGCCTGGCAGTGGCAGCCGGCTGTGATGGAGAGCTAACCAACCTCTCTTTTACAACATCAGGCACCTATGCCGAAACGGATGTTGAACGGTATCAATTGTGGTACAATGGTTCAAACGATTTAAGCTCAGCCACCCAACTGGGCTGGGATTTAGCCTCCTCGGGCGGTGCAGGGACCCGAAGCTTTAGTCCTTTTACAAGCCCGGTATTAACGGGCGGAAACAATTGGTATTTCTGGATTACGGCAGATATTTCTTCTTCCGCTGCAGAGAACAACACCATCGCTGTGGATGCTATATCCCCCGGCGACATAACCAGCACGCATAACATCACAGGCAATTCAAATGCGGGTGGTACACAAACCATTAATCATGTAACAGCTCCGGGGGGCATCACAAGTGACAGTCCGCAATGCAGCGGTACAGGGGTTACGTTTTCACAGGGCAGTTGTCCGGAAGGCACATGCTACTGGGTGAGTTCAGGCACTGGCACAGAAACTTCCGATGCATCAGCTACTTATACAAGCAGCACTGCCATGGGCTCATACGATGTATGGGTTCGCAGCTATGATGGAAATTGCTGGAGTGAATCCGTGACTGCAAATGGTATTGTAACAGATGCTCCTGTCCTTATTTCCGGTCCTTCTGATGTCAGTATCAGCACGGGTGACAACCACAGCTTCAGCATGTCTGCCAGTAATTCTCCGGACACATACGTCTGGGAAGTCAGTACCGACGGAGGTTCAAGCTGGACTGCTCTGATCGATGGGGGTGTGTACAGCAATACAAACAGCTCAGACCTGCAGATTACATCCGCTACCATTGATATGGACGGAAACCAATACCGTGCAATGGCATCAAATAGTTGTGGCAGCACTGGCTACACCAGCGTAGCCACATTAAACGTAAGCACTTGCTTGCCTACCTATTCGAGCGGCGGCAGTACCGATTGTATGACACATGTTGTTTTGGAAACACTTGATGATGTGCCTCCAGCCAACAACTCCCCCTATTATTTTGATCAGAGCGCTACACAAAATGCTGTGCCGGATTTAGAGCCATCCCTTACCTACACCATTGATATTAGCGTGGATGCTGAGGCCAGTCAATACACCAGAATCTGGATCGATTTTGACCAGAATGGTGTATTTGAATCAGATGAATCTTTTTCGAGTGACAGTAACCTGGGGTCAGCAGGGACAGAAAGCCTGAATTTTACCGTGC